>JAAXKN010000003.1:109261-257231 GCA_025612375.1 Ignavibacteria bacterium | reverse complement strand
GGTACTGCATTATCTCGATGTGGGAGAGTAGGAAGTCGCCAGGATTTTTATTTACAAGCCCTTTCCCTTTGGAATAGGGCTTTTTTTTTGCCCCCCTTTTCGCCTTCCCGGCATTCATCATTCATTAGTTTATATGTTACTCTATGAATCCCTTTATCTCTATATTGTATCATTAGCTGTAATCGCATGAGGCATTATGGGCATAAAAAAACCGCTCCGGTATTTTTACCTGAAGCGGTTATATTTTAACTAATATGTAACTAATGTCTTTCTATTTCTGCGCTGTGTCTTCGTTATATTTTATATCCATATTGTAGTTCCATTTATCGAAATATAGGTTGCCGCCTTTCCACTCAACTTCACCTCTCTGGAAATCAACCGTTTCACTTCTTGGGAACTCTTTCCTGGGGCTTAACTCCTTTGAAAAATCATCATTTACTACATATCTGTATGAATCCAGTCCGTTTGTATAAAAGTATTTTACTTTATTATCCTTTGAATAGTCCTGAATTCCGAATGACTGATCAACCGGTACCCAGCCGTAGCCTTCAAAATAAGCCTCACACCAGTCGTGCAGGTTTACTTCCACTGGATGCATCATCCATCCGCTCTGCCACTTTGCTGGAATTCCGTTGTATCTTGCCAGAGTCATAAACAGCAGAGTTTTTATGCCGCAGTCGCCGTGGCGGTTTTTAAGAGCGTATTCCGGAATATTCTCCAGAGTTGAATATTCACGTGCACCGGCCCAGGGAATATTGTCGTTAATCCATTTGAATATGAGCCTGGCCTTAAGGTACGGGTTTGTTTCCCTGCCTACAATCTGTTTGGAAAGCTTTTTAATGTTTTCAGAAAACACTATGTGAGGAGCACGTTCTGAAGTATATGTTTTATAGAATTCAGATGACTTATCATAAGGCTTAACATCTCCGGGCTCAATATTGAACCATTCGGAAGAGCAGGTGTAGGAAAGTTCCATCCTGAATACAGTTGGCTCATCTTTCACCGCGTCCTTTTCCATGTATAAGGTCCTCTGCAGGTTATCTTTATCTGAAAGGATGTAATTCTTATCGTTTACAGATAAGAGTTTAATATCTGTCTGTCTTTCTTTTCCCTCTCTCGGGTATGGAAGCCAGCACCTTATAGTCTCGCCGTCAGGGACAACGTTCGGCTTAACAGTAAGCGTATAAGTTATATGCATTTTTACAGGATCTGTAACTTTACTTTTGCCCTCTTCAGAATCCTTTACAACCTGAGGCACGTGAGTTTTCAGGAAATCCTTCAGGGCGTCTTTTGAGCCCTCAACTTTCTCTTTCTTAAGTTTTGCTTTTTTGTTTATCAGGAAGAGATTTGAAGCCGCACGGTTAAAGTATCTTTTCTGCCCGTCAATTATAGCCGATTCAAGAGAATAATCTTTTTCCCATTTCTCAAGCATCTTGTTATCAGCCTCAGGATAATATTTCTTTACATATTTCAGTATGTCATCGGCTGTCTTCTGGAAATCGAGCCTTATCCTGTCCATTTTATCCTTTTCAAATTTGAGGTCATTTACTTCCGCAATTGTAAGAGAATTAGAAGCAACGAGGGAATCGATCATTTTTGAAGCTTTTGTAAAATTGCCTTTTGAGATTTCCTGCTTGAGGGAAGAAAACTTCCCCGGAGAAGCATATAAGCTTCCGGCAATAAGTAAAAAAGAAATTAAGGTTTTCATACAGTTTCCACTTTTTCAGTTTGTTTAGAAGATTTTGGATCTATTGTTTGTAAAATAAATTCTACGAATTCCCGGAAGGCTCCGTCGCCTCCGCGGCGCTTGCAGACATAATCGACCATGTCAATTATGTCATCCATTGCATCCGAAGGAGCCGCCGTAAGGCCTGCGCTCTGCAGGATTTCAATGTCGTTTACATCATCGCCTATAAAAGCAATGTTTTCATATTCCAGCTTTCTTAGCGTACAGATTTCATCGAGGACCTGTTTTTTATCCCTGATGCCTATATAAATAAGATCAAGCTTAAGACGCTGGCCCCGGGCAGTAATAATTTCAGAATTATCACCGCTTACAATGCCGGTTTCAATTCCGCGTTCTCTAAGCCGGTTAACACCCATGCCGTCTTTTACATTAAAGCGTTTCATAACCATGCCGTCTGCTGTATAGTAAAGGCCGCCGTCGGTCCAGACTCCGTCAATATCGGTCAGAACGAGTTTTATTTTTTTTATCTTTTCCAGATTAAACATTTCAGGTTTAGTCAAATTCTGCTCCTTTTCCCACATTATTATTTTGAAAAAGTAAACTACAAAAAGAAAAAGTAATTTTCCTGCTCAAATTGCATACTGAAACTTAAAGTAAGTCCAAAAGGATGAGAAAAATTTCTTAAAATTATCGGGAATAATATGTAATTTTGTAAAATGAATTTATACCGAAATAAAATTTATATAAAATATAGAAAACCGGAGAAGGTAAAATAATGCAGATTTATAATACTTTGACCAGAAAAAAAGAAGAGTTTATTCCACAGAACCCGCCTGAAGTTACAATGTATGTATGCGGCCCCACGGTTTACGACCTGTTCCATATTGGGAATGCACGGTCATTTATCATGGCTGACATCATAAGGCGCTACCTGGAATACAAGGGCTATAAGGTAAAGTATGCAATGAATCTGACCGATATAGATGATAAGATAATCAGGAAATCCAACCAGGAAAATACCGACGCTAAACATGTGGCCGAAAAGTACATCTCTGCATTTTTTGAAGATACCGGAAAGCTCAACATCAAAAAGGCGGATATTTACCCCAAGGCGACTGAGCATATACAGGATATCATTGCAATGATCAAGGAGCTGGAAGACAGCGGGTTTGCATACAATGTGGACGGAAACGTGTTCTATGATGTTTCGAAATTCCCCGGTTATGGAAAACTGAGCGGAAAGAAAATTGATGAACTTGAGGCCGGTGCCCGCATAGAAATTAACGAGGAGAAAAAAAATCCTCTGGACTTTTCGCTGTGGAAAAAAGCCAAGGAAGGCGAACCCTTCTGGGAAAGCCCCTGGGGTAAAGGACGACCCGGCTGGCACATCGAATGCTCGGCCATGAGCACGAAGCACCTGGGTGAGACAATAGACATTCATGCAGGCGGAAGCGACCTTATTTTCCCTCACCATGAAAATGAAATAGCACAGTCGGAAGCCGCACACAAGGGGCACCAGTTTGTAAACTACTGGATGCATTTTGGATTTCTGAATATTCAGAATGAAAAGATGTCAAAGTCACTGGGGAATTTCTTTACTGCAAGGGATGTCCTGGCAAGGTATTCTCCCGAGACAATAAGACTTTTCTTTGCACAGACTCATTACTCAGGCCCGTTAAATTTCAGCGAAGAGCTCCTGCAGGCTGCTCAGAAGGGGCTTGAAAAGATATTAAACCTCGTTGAAAAGACGGACGAGGAGATTAAGTCGGATAATAAAGGGGAAATGCCTGAACTCGACATAGAAAAGTTCAAAAAAGATTTTGAAGCTGCAATGGATGATGATTTTAATACCCCCCAGGCAACTGCAGTAATATTTGATTTTGTAAGGGAAGCCAACCGCGCCGCCCAGCAGACTGAGAACGTTGACAGCCGGTACTACAGGAACGTGCGTGAATTTTTAACCCAAACAGCTCAGAATGTACTTGGAATTATCTCCTCAGGCGCAGGCGCAAAGGATGAAGGCCCTTCCCTTGAAAATGAGCTCGTGGAACTCCTGATCAGGCTCCGCCTTAAAGCCAGGCAGGAGAAAAACTTCGGGCTTTCTGATGAAATCCGCGATGAGCTTAAGAAGCTGGGTATAGTCCTGCAGGATCAGAAGGATAAGACAACATTTAAGAAGGTAAAAGAGCAATAATAAATAAAAGCTGTCCGGCCCTTGCATTTACGGAAAATTTTAGCGTTTATTGCCCCATAAATTAAAGATCCTGAAGGTATGAAAACTCATTATATAATTATCGTAATAGTTCTGCTTATAGCAGCATATTTTCTGAAACAATACGTCTTTAATATATATGAAGTTACATTCAGCCTCTCGGCAAAAGCGCTCTATGCAGACGGGGAATCGACAATAAGGATTGAGGCTGTCCCGGTAAATGCATTCGGTTTCAGGGCTCCTTTAAGAAAAGTTGCTGTTGTTTTTGATATAATGGAAGGCAAGGACCTGGTGGAAGTTGTAAGCAGCGACCTTCCGGGAGGCGTTATTGTATTAAAATCCCGGGCCGGGTCGGGAAAGGTTGTCCTGAGGGCCAGGTCGGAATTTCAGCTATTGCCCGCAATAATAGAAATTCCGGTGCTTTCAAGTATGGCCTGAAAAGGTTAAAACAGTGAATTCATTCTGAAATTGAAATAAATCGCCAGTTCATTCATGTGTAGGGGTTAGGCCATGAAACTTAAAGAAGTTTTAACGTTATTTTTCATTCTACTACTGCCTGCCGCAGTTTTTCCGCAGGGCCTGGCAGGCTCCGAAGCAGAAAACGAATCGGAGTATCTGATTGATGTGCCTACGGCAGGTGTACTGGAAAAAGGGCACGTGGGCGTAAATTTTTATATGATGCCGGCCGGCGTTGTAATGTCCAGGCTTGAGGTTGGAGCTTTTGAAAATTTCAGTTTCGGTATTTCCTACGGAGCTGCCAACTTTATCGGTACCGGAAGCCCGTTATGGTATAAACTGCCGGGCGTAATGCTTAAGGTAAAAGTAGTTGATGAATCAAATGGATTTCCGGCCCTCGCCCTGGGTTTTGATTCGCAGGGCAAAGGTGAATTCATTAAGAAAATTGATGACAAGGATATAAACCGTTTCAGGGTGAAATCTCCCGGCTTTTACGCTTCAGCTTCCAAAAATTTCCAGTTCCTGGGCTATTTAAGCCTCCACGGTACCCTTAACTACTCCCTGGAAAGGGAGGATGGCGACAAGGATCTGAACTTCTCTCTGGGCTTTGAGAAGACCCTGGGCTCCAGGCTGTCTTTTATCGCTGAATACGATTTTGCAATTAATGACAACACGGCAAATGCGCTCGGGGACGGGAACGGATACCTCAATGCCGGTGTAAGATGGTCATTAAGTGAGAATTTTACGGTGGGTTTTGATTTAAGGGACCTCCTTAACAATAAAAAACTTAATGCCGGAACAGCAGACCGCGCATTAAATGTACAATTTGTGAATCCAATCTTCTAATACTGTTGTATAATACTGTATAGAAAACAGTACAAGGCAGTTCACTCTTTGCTACACATTCCGGAAAATTATTCTCTGTTTTTCGCCGGATTCGGGGAATTATAGCAGGCATATTAATTGTTCTCCTATATGAAGGTGAAGTTTAAAAGGTGGCGATATGAAAAATTTGAAATATTTAATTTTAATGATCCTTCTTGTCTCTTTTGCCGGCCTTTATGGATGCTACACACAGGTTGCCACAAATGACGGGAGATACTCTAAGAGGTATCACGAGAGAGATTACGAAGACTCCTACGGGCAGAGGGACAGCAGCCTTTACGGCTACGATAACCAGGATAATGACACAAGCTATTATCCCGGGGGCGCAACAATTAACAATTACTACCTCTACGGTGACTCCTACCGCCCATTTTACAGAAGATATTACTGGGGATATCACCCCGGAATAAGCGTTGGAGTTTCGTGGGGGTGGAATGATCCATGGTACGATCCCTGGAGCTGGGCTGGCTGGTACGACAACTACTGGTTCAATGACCCATTCAATTCATACTATTACAATTATCCATACTTCTATCCGCCGTATTACGGCTCTTACTGGGGCCCGGGCTATGGCCACTATTACGGATGGGGAAACTGGAGCTCGTATAAGTACCGTTCAAATGACTACACAAGGCTTAGAAACAGCGACGGCGGACGCGGTACTATAGGTCTTAGGAGCAGGGACCTTTTGTCCCCGACCAGAGGTACAAACAGAACCCTTTACAAGACAAGAACACAGACCACCGATACAAGGAATCAGGTTTCAAGGACAAGAACAGGAGACGTAAGGACACGCGATCAGCAGCAGGGTACGCTCAGGAAAGGCAGCAGCAATACGCCTCAGCAGCAGAGAGACCCTCAGATCAGACGCGACAGGCAAAGAACAAATTCCGGCAGCTATAACCGCCCGAGAAACGAAGGCAGCAGGAATCAGGGCCAGAGGCGCGAGGGCAATAACAGAGGAAATTCTGAAAGAAAAAGATCCAATTATTACAACTATTACTGGCCTGACCAGCAGAGAGGGGGAAGCAATACTCCACAGTATAATCCCCCAACACAGCAGCAGTATAATCCTCCGCGCAGGGAGTCCAGAGACAATGGAAGCAGAAACTACAATCCTCCTCAGTCCAGAGGTGACGGTGGTTCAAGAGGAAGTAATCCTCCGCAGTCAAGAAACAGCGGCGGAAATGATAACGGAAGAAGAAGGTAAAGAATGAAACTTAATATATATATACCGGTCCTGATTACAGCAGCGCTTTCGGTATTCAGCGGATGCTATACTGTGGTCGAACATCCTGACGTGCAGGCTAAGGATGAAAACGGCTACACGTACAACAGCAAAGTTTATTTTTATGACGACTGTGCCAGCTGCCATTCAGATCAGCAGCCACAGAGGCAGATGACGCAAAGCGGTGAGCACCTCTCAATGTTCAAGGCTCATGAGGACACGGCATACGACAACGGATATTATTCAGAGGAAGAAAATTATTCTGAACAGTATTATTATCCGACACAGTATTACGGCGATTATGGACACTATTACAATACACCCTGGTGGTACACTGTAACTCCTCCGGGAGAGGTTACAAAAACACGTAATAACAACGACCGCCAGGCAACGCAGTATAACGGCAGGAGCCGTAATGAAAGCGGAGACCGCGGAAGAGATACACGCCAGAGTACGGATACACCAAGGCTGACATCGCCTACGGTAAGTACCTCATCTTCAGGCGGAAGCGGGAGCTCGTCTTCAAACTCAAGCGTTCAGACAAACACTGAACAGAACAAAACTGAGACCAGGAGCTCTTCGGATAATAATTGCAGCAGGAATTCAAACGATCAACCCAGATCAAGGAATAATGACAGCAACAGATCCAGCAATTCGGGGAGAAGATAAATGAAACGTACAGCTTTAAGTCTGGCACTCTTTTTAGCTTTTGGTTTTCTTACAGCAACAGTTAATGCCCAGAATGCCAGCGATGCACTAAGACTTTCTGACATCGGACTCGGTTCGGGAGCAAGAGCCCTCGGTATGGGCAATGCCTACCAGTCCTTAAGTGACGATTACTCTGCGGCATCCTTTAACCCTGCCGGCTTCGGCCTGCTTAAAAGAATGGAATTTGCCGGCGGACTTAATTTCTCAAAATTCAATAACAATACTACTTTCTTTGGCAGTACAACAGATTACTCCAACAGTTCAACAAATCTGAATCAGTTCAGTTTTGCTTTCCCTTTTCCTACAATCCGCGGAAGCCTCGTCTTTGCAGTAGGATATAACAGGGATAAGGATTTTAACGGGGCTGTAAACTTTAACGGATTTAATAACGGCCCGACCTCAATGATACGGGCTCTCGAGGGCCCAAATGACGTGTCCTATAATCTTTTCCTGACAGACACGGCAGGCATTACACCTATAAACGGGAACCTCAACCAGGATGGAACCATACTTTCAAGCGGGAGCATCGGAAAGTGGTCCTTCTCCGGGGCAGTTGAAGTTGCAAGAAATGTATTTGTAGGAGCAACTCTGAACATTGTAACAGGCTCGTACAACAGAACCAGGGATTATTACGAAACAGATAAGAGAAACGTTTACGGGGCCAATTTCCAGACGGATCCATTGGATCCCAGGACGGCAGATTTTCAGGAATTTTACTTAAACGACGTTCTTAATTGGGACATCTCGGGCTGGGACGCAAAGGTTGGTTTTATCTACCAGCTGAGCCCTATGACAAGGATAGGCGCCAGCATAAAATTCCCTACTTCATACACGATAAAGGAAGACTACACTGTTAACGGTACCAGTACTTTTGCTTCTCATATCTTTACACTGGACCCCCCCTTTGAAAGCAAGACGGAGTATGATATCAGCTCCCCTTATCAGCTGGCCGGCGGCGCTTCGGTTAACCTGAAAGGCCTTATCGTAAGCGGGGACGTGACGTATATAGATTTTACGCAGATGGAATTTAAGAGCGGCGGCGACCTTGATGCCCGGACAATCAGTGCCAATAATAAAATTATTAAGGAGGACTTCCGCGGAGTTCTTAACTATAACCTCGGCGCCGAATATACTATACCCGATATCAATCTCCGCTTAAGGGGAGGCTTTATCATGAACCCTTCTCCTTATAAAGACGATCCCTCTGAAAGGGACAGGAAATACCTGACGGGCGGCCTAGGCTTCCTGGCTGATGAAGCCTTCGCTTTTGACCTTGCATATGCATACGGATGGTGGAAAGATATAGGTGACAACTATACAGACGAATTCTACGGGTCAAACGTCTCAAGAACTTTTCAGGACATACGCAGCCACAACCTGATCCTTTCAGTATCCTACAGATTCTAATCTCTGAGATTTTTTAAGGAAGGTGGAAATTTTCATCCACCTTCCAAATTCATCCCTCGTTTAATCCAAAAAAAATCATTATTTTAAAATGTCTTATGGGTTTATTGCCTGAACTGGAGACATTTTATTATGCGGCTGAAAAAATTAAAAAATCTTGCAGGGGAAGCCTCCGTGGGCTTATTTTTAAGCCTCGGAATTCATACGGCTTTAATTGCAGCCGCAATCTTGTATAAAGTTCTCTGGCCTCAGTTCGGGAAAATCTCTTCTGTTGAAGTGGAACTGGTGGAAAACCGCAAGGCTGAAGCTGTAACGGGCATTCCCAAAGTGGTCTCTGCCATATCAAATTCTCAGGAAGAAACAGGGCAGATTAAAAGTGAACCTACAGCGCCTGAAATGCCGCCCATAACAAGGGACGCAGCCTCTGGCACAGGAAACATTCAGGCAAACGAGGAAGAAGGTGCGGGATCCGGAAACGTTCCAATCCCTTCCACTGAAGGTAAAGACGTCTTAAATATTGACGGGCTTTCACCCGATAAAAGAGGCCTGGGCAATACGGAATTTTCGGGAGGAAACGGAAATGCCGAAGGAGTGGGAAAAGGTGTCTTTGTTGCAACAGGCTTTGGCGGCTATGAGCCTGGGGGAGGCGGAATGGGAGATCTTCCGAGGCTTCCTTTCATTCCAAGGCAGGTTCTTGAAGTAGTGCCCGAAAAGCCGGGTGATAACGCCGAGGGCGAAATTGACCTCATACTAAGGATAGGCACCGACGGGCTGGTAAAAGAGCACAGGGTTAGCAGCAATACGACAAAATCAAGCAATTATCTTAATAATGTCGTTAAGGCTGCCTATAAGTCGCGCTGGGAGGCAGTTACCTATAAAGGCGGCAGGGTGGAATACTGGATAGAAAAAAAATACAGTTTCAATTAAAGAGTTAAATTTTTAGCAGGGAGGATCTATTAAAGGCATAGTTTCCAGGGTAGAAAGCAAAGATTGTTATGTCCTTGTTCCTGAAATCGGTAAGATTATAAGGTGTGCTGTAAAGGGAAAATTTAAGAATGAGTACAACTTAAAGAAAGATAAGCTCTACAAGGTAAACCTGGCTGTTGTGGGTGACAATGTGGAGTTTGAGGAAAACAGCGACGGAACGGGTGTTGTATACAAGATAAAAGAACGTGATAATTATCTTTCCAGAAAAGCCCCTAAAATAAAAGGCGCAGGCTACAGAGGAGAAAGGCTGGAGCAGGTAATTGCGGCAAACGTGGATAATCTCTTCGTCGTAAGCAGCGTCGGCATTCCTAAATTCAACAATAAGGCGGTCGACAGGCTCATAGTTGCAGGCGAAAGTTCAGGCCTCAATATCTATCTCATAATAAATAAAACGGATCTCGACAACGATTATGAGGCCGAAGCATGGAAAGAACTATACGAAACCGTGGGCTACCATGTAGTTGCCAGCAGTGCTGTAACGGGCGAGGGGACCGATGAGATCAGGGGCCTGCTAAAAGGAAAGAAAAATATCTTCTGGGGGCACTCGGGTGTAGGAAAGTCGTCGCTTCTTAACACAATGTATCCCTCCTTAAAATTCAGGACGGGTGAGACCAGTTCTTTTACACAGAAAGGGAAGCATACAACAGTTACAAGCATAATGGTAAGTGTTGAGCCTGAAACATACATAATTGATACTCCGGGAATAAGGGAGATTGATCCATACGGCATTACAAAGGAAAACCTCGGACACTACTTCATAGAATTCAAGCCTTATATAGACAACTGCCGTTTTAACACGTGCACGCATAACCACGAGCCCGGCTGTGCCGTCGTTGAGGCAGTAGAAGAAGAAAAGATTCCGGTTGAACGTTATGAAAGCTACCTTTACCTGCTTGAAACAATTGAAGAGGGGATAGTTTTCTGACATTTTGCGGGGATTAAGTTTATTTTATTGCAGCTCATTTGGGGTACTTCGTCCGGATGGGGCTCTGGAAAATTTCCGGGGTGTATTTCTGTTCTTTGCGGTTTATTTCTGTCCTGTGCGTTTTATTTTTCTTACTGCCATCAGCATATTGTAGATGATCCTTCTAACCACATTGTCCGGCACGCCGTCGAAGTGCCTCGACTGGAAGCGCATGTCGCACTGGTCGTTGACATAATCGACAACAATGAATTTCCCTTTTGTTGACAGTACGATCTCTGTTGAGAAAAAGTCAAGGCTTGTAAGCCTTGCTATTTTGCGCGTGTCGCGGAAGAGTTCCTGAAGGTGGTACTTATCTACTTCATCGTTTGTCAGTTCTGAATAATAGTGCGTCTGGTCGTCCCACCAGCAGGGGATTGCTTTACCGAAAGCCCAGAAAGAGCGGAACCAGGCGCGCCTCCCGTCGAGCATCTGCGGATAGATCTTCTCCTGAAGAAGATACTTGTCTTCATTATTGGTCATTCTTTCTTCAAGCACTTCCTTAAGCGTTTCGGCTCCCGTGACCACACCCATTCCTCCTCCCGTAGTGTTGCATGGCTTGATTATAAAAGGGCGGTCTAAAATTGCAAGGTCATCCAGGGATAAGTAGATCTCCTCTTCCTCGCTGAATGGGGGAATAATTATTGAGTACGGCGTATGAAGGCCTGCAGTAATAAATTCCAGGTGCATCGTGGCCTTGTCAATTGCGTGAGATACAAGCTTATAAGGATTAAAGACTTTTGTATTGCGCCTGGATAAAATATGGGCAATTTCCTCAAAGTCGTCATTTACATCAGAAGCCCTGTCAAGATAGCAGAGAATTGAAAGGCTGCGGCGCTTCAGCTTATCTATTACGTCAAAAACGTTATCTTCCCTTACGATATATGTAGTTATCTGCAGGTCGCGCGCCATGTCCTCAATAAGCCTTATAAAATCTTCATCATATTCCCATGTGTAGGCAAGAGCAAGATCAAATTTTTCCATAGGTAATCATTACTATAATTTATTAAATTGAATAATATGCACTTGGTAGAAAAATCCCTTTTATTAAAGAATTTATGAACAAATTTCCGTTTAGGATGTATAAGAACGGAAAATGCTTTAGTGCTATTATTCAGGAAAATTTTACCCTGTATGTAAAATTTTACGTAACTTTAATTAAGAAATAAAACATTTTATGCTTAAAAACACAATAATAATATTTGGCCTTGCTTTTTTGCTGTTCGGATGTTCTTCAGATAAAGTTCAGAAGAGTGACGATGACGGACTGCCAGATTCCACAGAAAGCCTCCAGTCGAAAGAAGCAATTGAACACTTTGTCGACGGCAGTATTGCAGATGCCAAGGGGGATTACTCTACCGCAATACTGGAATACCAGGACGCCCTAAGGATGGATCCCAAAGCCGGGGTTTATTACGCACTGGCAAAGGATTATCTTCTGACAAATAAACTCTCACTGGCTCTTAGCAATATAAACAGTGCAATAAAACTCGATTCAACTAATGTTGATTACTTTAATGTTCTTGCGGATGTTTATACAAACGGACATCAGATAGATTCAGCGGCTGCAGCCTACGAGAAAATTATTAAACTTGATTCGGGCAATGTTGCAGCTTACTATAACCTGGCAAATATTTACCAGCAGTCGAAACCTCTTCAGGCTCTGAACATGTACCAGAAGCTCCTGACTATTACCGGGCCCGAATGGAGCGTGCTGGCGCGCATTGCAGAGCTTTATGAACGCCTTGGAAATATGGATGAATCCGTAAAAACAATAGAGCAGCTCCTGACATTGGACCCTTCAAACGTTGAGGTACGCAAGCTCCTGATCGAATCCTACATAAAGGAGAACAAGTTCGACAAGGCAATAAGCGCAATTGATGAGCTTGAGGCAAAATTTCCGGAGGACCTTTCCTTAAGGGAAATGAAGGCGCAGATATTTCTCCAGCAGGACAACTGGCAGAAAGCTATGGACGAATACAGGGTAATACTTGAGAGCCCCGCGGTGCCGCTGGAATCAAAAATTAAAATCGGCTCAATCTATCTCACACAGGCAATGCGTGATTCCACACTCCTGCCGGTGACGAGGGAAGTTTTTGAAAAACTCGACCGCGACACTACAAACTGGCAGGTTAAGATGGTACTGGGTGAAATTGACCTCCGCGAAAGAAGAGATTCTGCTGCAATCTCGGAATTCAAACAGGTTACTGAACTCGCCAGGTGGAATGCCGACGCCTGGACTCGCCTGGGAGGACTTTATTTTGACAGCAGGAAGTATGAAGAGGCTGCAAAAATATTAAAAGAAGCCGTTGTGAACTTTCCGGATAATTTCCCGATAAACCTCATTCTGGGCCTGTCGCTTTCGCAGATGAACAGCTATTCAGAGGCAAAGCCTTACCTTGAGAAGGCGGTCAACCTTAATCCAAAGGACCTCACTGCGCTTTCGGCATACGGATATACCCTAAACCAGCTTAAGGAGCCCGAGGCTGCAGTCCATTACATAAAGGAAGCCCTGAACCTGGATTCAAACAACGTGGACCTGATAGGCACTCTGGGCCTTATCTATAACGCTCAGAAAAAGTGGCCCGAATGCGACAGTGCATACTCAAAGGCCCTCAGCCTCGATTCGAATAATGTGCTCATTCTTAACAACTATGCCTATTCACTTGCTGAAAGGGGATTGAGGCTTCCGGAGGCCCTGAAAATGGCTGAAAAAGCAGTCTCTATTGAGCCCGGGAATTCTTCCTACCTCGATACGTACGGCTGGGTTTTCTTTAAGATGGGTAATTACGAAAAGGCTGAAGAGTATATCAGGAAAGCTATTGCAATAGATTCCTCGAATTCTACACTGATTGAACACCTGGGCGACATAAATTTCAAGGCCGGGAAAAAAGGAAAGGCCCTTGAAATGTGGCACGAGGCTTATCAGTTAAATACAGATAATACTGAACTTAAGACAAAGATTGAAAAAGGAGAACTGTGAAAAAGTTACTATTAGTCCTGGTTTATTTACTGCCATTTTTTACTTTTATCTATGAAGGTTGTGTACCATCAAAACCGACCGAACAAGTTGAGATTCTGCCCTCGGAACGCTTAACAAAAAAACTGGAAGCCAACAGAAGAAAAATCAAGAACTTCGAGGGTACCGGTACAATAGAGATTAACACTCCCGAAGTTAATACTACGGCCAGCTTTAAGGTTGTAATGCAGAGGCCCGACTCGGTTTACCTTGAAGTATACGGCCCCTTCGGCATAGAGCTTGCACAGG
Source organism: Ignavibacteria bacterium (assembly GCA_025612375.1). Classification (NCBI taxonomy): domain Bacteria; kingdom Pseudomonadati; phylum Ignavibacteriota; class Ignavibacteria; species Ignavibacteria bacterium. Next base: position 243,435 of record JAAXKN010000003.1, on the reverse strand, counting down.
CTCTTGTCACGAGCAATAATTTTTCTTTCTATGACGCCATGCATAATACACTCTATAAAGGAAACAGCAACAGCGACATACTGAAAAAAATATTCAAGGTTGATATGTCATTCAGCGACCTTACGGATGCTTTTGTGGGCGCTGTAAACCTTACGCAGAAACTTACACAGAATCCTTCAAATTACGAGATAGTCTACGACAAGTACGTCCTGACTTACAGCGATTCACTTACACAGGCAAAGACAAAGTATACGGTTGACATCAGGGACCTGGTTGTTACAAATTACCAGCTCTTTGGAACCACTGATAATCTTATTCTGCAAGGCAGCTATTCGAAGTTCAAGATCGTAAACGGCATACCCGTCCCATTCTTAACTGAAATAAAGAACAAATCTGAAAATCAGAACCTTAAGATAGAATACCGCAAGGTGGATGTTAATAAAAGAAATTCAAAAATCACTTTCGACATTCCTGAGGATGCCGAAGTGGTGAAATGGTAAATTAAAATCATTCTTCTAAGGGATATATATTTATCCCTTAGAAGATGTTTGCCACGGGGTGATTACTGTAATTTTGAAAAAATTTTTCGAAAATAATCTGAAACTATTTTTCAGACCCTTTTTTTTTGCTCAAACATTTCATCTATGGATAACAATAATTCCGCTAAATATTTCAGCTCTTTCTTTCATTTCAGAGATATATTGTTCAGTGATATATTGCCCCGGGGATATTTTTCTTCAGTCTTACTCACAATTATATTTTTATTTACTGCAGGCACTCTCTTAAGGGCACAGGAGAAGATTACGGATAAAAAAGCCGAGCTTAAGGAGCTGAAGCAGGAGATAAACCGCCTGGAAGAAGAGCTGAAAAAAAAGTCGAAGAAAGAAAAGATGTCCATTGAAATGCTTGAAAACTACAGCCGTCAGAACCACTATCTCAGTCAGCTCATAAATTCCATAAGATCAGAAGAAGAGGAAAAGGACAGGCAGATTGGCAAGACTGAAACTCAGGCCTCGGCAATAGAAAAGGAGATCGGGCGCTTAAAGGCGGTTTATGCAAAGTACGTCGTTCATCTCTACAAGCACGGCAAGGACAGCGAGCTGAACTCGGTTTTTTCCTCTGGCTCATTCAACCAGGCACTTGTAAGGTACAAATATCTTAAGAAAATATCCCTGCAAAGGCAGAAGAACATAGCAGATTTAAAAGAAAAGCAGGATGAACTTTCTATGCTTCAGAAAAAGCTCGTAGATGAAAGGGATGAAAAAAGGGCCATTGCAGAAGAAAAGCAGAAGGAAGAAAAAAGCCTAAATGCAAAGCTTGCTGAAAGAAAATCCATTCTTGCCGGCTTAAGAAACGACAAGAACTCACTTAGAAAAGAGCTTGAGCTGAAGAAGAAGGCCGAAGGGGAGATCAGAAACCTGATTTCAAGGCTGATTGAAAAAGAAGAAAGAAGGAGATCTGCAGAAAAGAAAGCGGCCGAAGAAAAACGGAAACAGCTCCTGGCAAAGCTTGAGAAGGCGAAGAAAAATAAAGAAAGCAGAGAAAATAAAGAGACCTCAACACGGATTGTAAATAAAAATCAAAGCGTTACAAAAGAAGAGGTTAAAGAAGTTGTTTCGGCTGAAAATGAAATCCCGGCCGAGGATTATGCATACAGCGGCATGGAGTCGTTTTCATCTTTAAGGGGGCGCCTGCACTGGCCTGTCAACAGCGGTAAGGTCATCAGGAAGTTCGGTGAGAACAGAAACTCAAAACTAAACACGGTGACATTAAACTACGGCATTGACATTAAAGCCAATGACACTGACGTTAAATCCGTCTGTGACGGAATTGTCTCGGCAGTCAACTGGGTGCCGGGTTACGGCAGCGTTCTCATCATTACGCACAAAAATGGCTTCAGGACCGTTTACGGCCACCTGGGAGAGATACTTTTAGGTGAAGGGGCCAGGGTTAAGGCCGGCACCGTAATAGGCAGGATCAGTGAAAGCCTGGAAGGGAGCATACTCCACTTTGAAATCTGGAACGAGCGCTCAAACCAGAACCCCGAAGTGTGGCTGGGAAGAAGATAATTCAGCCCATGTGAAAGAAAGTTCACTTTGAATTAAATTATTCCGGCTATATCGCCTGCCATTAGAATAAAAAAGACATTATTTTACCCCTGATTTGAAGAAAATCTGAACCTTCGATATTTCGTCATACCACCTTCCTGTTTCATATGGCTCAATTCTGAACTTATTCTTATATTTACACCCCTAAAGGGTAAAAAAACGGTGTTAATTTAATGTCCTCTCTGCCGATAATAGAGTTTTAGGACATGATACAATTTGAGGAGTTAAATGAAAAAGCTATTTATCATTATTTTTATTCTTTCCTTTCTTCAGGTTACGAAAGCTCAGTACACTTCTTTATATCCCGGCGCTAACCAGGGCGGCCTTCAGGGCGGCATGGGAATGACCTGGATCGATGGTAAACCTTACTATACACTGCATTTCAGGCCGGAGGTCTCCTTTGCCAACTGGGGCCTGGGGCTCGACCTTAATCTCGACTTCGATACTCAGGGGAAAATGCGCAAAGAAAACTTCAACGAATTTTCTGATTACCTCTCCGTAATCCGTTATGTCAGATACGGCTATAAGGGCGATGCCCTCTACGGAAGGCTCGGTGCTCTGGATTATGCCTCACTGGGGCATGGAAGCATTATTTATATGTATAACAACAGCCCCAGCTTCGACGTCCGTAAAGTCGGCCTTGAGCTGGATATGGATTTCGATCAGTTCGGCTTTGAAACCGTATACGGCAATTTCGGCCAGGCCGGCGTAACAGGCATGAGAGGCTACGTAAGACCCCTTAAATTCACCTCTCTTGCAGAGGTCCCCGTTATAAGCAATCTTGAAATTGGCGCCTCGTTTGCCGAGGACTTCAATAAATATTCAGGCGTGACAAAGGCTGCTTTTAACGACAGCACTAAACAGCTTGATGTTCTTGAAGATATGGGAAGAACTAAAATTGTGGGTTTTGATTTAGGCCTGCCGATTCACATAACAGACATGTTTACAGCTACCCCATACTTCGATTACGCTAAAATTGTAAACTTCGGCCATGGTACTTCCTTAGGCTTAAAACTCGACCTGCACGGGCTCGGGATCGTCTCGGCACAGGCCAAACTGGAAAGAAGGTTTAATGGTGATAACTACCTCCCTTCATACTTCAACTCTCTTTACGAGATTGAACGTTTTATGGTCGACAAAAACGGGAATACTGCCGAGAGTAAAGACGGCTATATCAGCAAGGCCGCAAGGCTTCAGAACCTTACAGATCCGGGTAACGGCTACTATGGCGAACTGCTCGTAAGGGTGTTTAACGCATTTGACATACTTGGAAGCTACCAGAGGCTGGATAAAGACCCGAAAAGCGGAATCCTTCACCTTGTAACGGACATCTCTCCTAAAGACGGCTCCTATGTTGCTAGAGCAGGTTATGACAAAATAAATATTGAAGGCGAAAGGGACCTTTTCAGGCTTGACGACCGCTCGTACCTCTATGCCGAGGTAGGCTATAAACCGATTCCTTTTATGCTCGTTTCACTGGTTTACAACTGGACTTTCAGTCCTGTAAGGGAAGCAAATAGCAACGTGGTTGATTTTGTTCCGCAGAAGAAAATTGAGCCGAGGGTTTCTTTTGTTTATCCTTTCGGGATGTAGTTTTCTTTGAAATAATTACAAAAAAAAGCGCTCAGGCTATAAACTGAGCGCTTTTTTAATTTCTGCCGGGTAGGCTTCTTTTAAGGCTTTTTCAATGTTCTTCCGTTCAATGGAGTAGCGTATAGTCCTGAAGAGAAGGCTCGTATCGATCTGTCCTTTAATGAGGTAATCCTGCGCGCCCATTTTAACGGCTTCAAAACCGAGATCCTCGTCGTCAAGGCCCGTCATAATGACTACAGGAATAGAAGGAGCCTTTTCAAGCACTTTCTTAAGTGTACCGAGCCCCGTGCTGTCCGGTAGCCCAAGATCCAGAAGTATTATGTCGAAGCTTTTATGATCAATGCATTCAAATGCCGTTGAGAGCTGAAGATTGTGCTGAAGCAAGTACCTTCTGTTTTTGGCCTCCTTAAGCATCTCGCCGATGAGCATGGCATCGCCAAGATTATCTTCAATCATCATTATTCTTATCGTACTGGTGTTCATATCCTCTCTTATTATGATAAAAAAATGGAAGGTTAGGCTCCCGCACTCATTATTGCCCTTTAAATTTGCGGGAAGAAGACACAACTTAAATTAATAAGTATAAAAAATTTTAGTCCCAAATAAAGGAAAATTTACAAGGGCGGCAATCCCAAATCCGGTGCCCTTTATTGTAAGAAAAGGCAGGCTGGTATGGGCCAAAGTGCGGCAAAAAAACTAAAATACTTATTGCAAAGGACTATTTATTCCATTAAATTAGATGTGCTATGAAAAAAGTTTCCTTTGTAAAGATGAGCGGGGCCGGCAACGATTTTATTCTTTTTGATAAAAAAACGGCCCCTGAACTGGCTTTGACTTCTGAAGCTATACTGAAAATGTGCTCCAGGAGGACGGGTATAGGTGCTGATGGTGTTCTTGTAATTGATGATGCTGAAGGCTATAATTTCAGTATGGAGTATTATAATTCCGATGGTTCAACGGGTACCTTATGCGGCAATGGCGCCAGGTGTGCCCTGCGGTATGCGGACTTCAGCGGCAGAATACCTTCACAAAGAGCAAGGTTTGTTTCAAACGGGGAAACTTATAGCGGAGAGATCTTAAGGCCTGACTATGTTAAATTTAATTTCGGCCTGCCAAAAGATTACAGGCCTGAAATGAGCCTCATGGCATCGGGGCAGCACATCAAGGCTTCCTACATCAACACCGGCTCACCCCACGTTGTTGTAAAAGCTGAAGCTGTCTTAAAGCCCGGAAGTTCAAAAGAAGTTTACTGGGATTTGAACGAATTCCCGGTATTTGATTTAGGCAGGCAGATTAGATACTTAAATGACTTTGCCCCTGCGGGAACAAACGTTAATTTTATTAAAATTTCTGAAGGCAAAGTTTTTATACGCACATATGAAAGAGGAGTTGAAGATGAAACATGGGCCTGCGGAACAGGCTCGGTTGCTTCGGCCCTTGTGTGCTACTTTAAGGGAGAACTGAAGTCTCCAATTACCCTTATTACAAAAGGGGGCGACGAGTTAAAGGTAGAGTTTAAGGCTGATGGAGAAAATATAAGGGATCTGTCCCTGAGCGGTCCGGCTGTAATTACTTTTACCGGAGAATTTTACAAAAACCTATATTTTTAAAATGGAGAAATTATGGCTAAAGTTATCTTTTCAATTCAATATGACGTGGTACCAACCAAGAGAGATGAATATTTTAATATAATGCGCGAATTGAAAACACTTGTTGCAAGCAATGGACTGCTTAGCTATTCAATTTATGAGAAGAAAAATAAACAGAACAGTTTTGAAGAAGTTTATACTTTTGAAAGCGATGAGGCCTATGAGGCTTTTGACGACAACCAGAATGAAAGAATCGACATACTGATGTCAAAGCTCTCAGACCTTATTAAGGAAAATTCTACAAAATATACTACAATGTATGAGGTCCTGGACTAAATTGCCCGTAGGCAGTTTTTTGAAAAGGAACCTTTGTTTTTTTTGAATCTTTTTTAGGTCATTTCTCTTTGAGGCAGTGACCTTTTTTTTGCTCCAAAGGGCTTTTTACGTGAAGAAAATTCCATTTTAAGACTTCATAATATTGCTTAAATTAGCCTGACTGATTAAATTGTTTTTTATCCCTCTTTTTGAAAAGAGGAGACATATTTTATTAAGTTTTGAATAAGTTTTGAAAAGTCTTAAGGAGTCGTAAATGAAAATTAAGCCGCTTTATATTTATATAGGCGTAATTGCTGCAGCCGTTGTGTTTCTGATTATATTTTCAACCTCAGGTAACAAATCTGAAAAGAGCTCCCAGATGCCTCAGGATGAGGTCCATCAGGGGCTGCAGGGCGGAAAGGGGCCCTCATCGGCAGACTTAAGCGAGGACATAAAGCAGAAAATGGCAGCCTTAAAGAGCAATTATGAAAAAAATCCCGGCGATACGCTAAGGGCAAGAGAATATGCAGAGTTTCTGGCGGCAGCCCACAAGCCTGAAGTGGCAATACCTATCTATGAAAATATTCTGAAAAAAGGCCCAAAAAGAACAGATATAAGGTTTTCACTAGGACTTGTTTATTATAACCGGGGTGATTACAATAAAGCTGAAGAACTGGTTAACAGCGTTCTTGCTTACGACAAGAACAACGTTCAGGCAAAATATAACCTGGGCGCAATTGCCTCAAGCAGGGGCGACGTCCAAAAAGCTAAGAGCATCTGGCAGGATATAGTTAAAAACTATCCGAATACCGAGTTTTCGACCATGGCACAGGAAGCCATACAGATGACCGGGGCAAAATAAAGCTCCTTATTTATGCACTAAAAGGGGCTTTAATGACAAAATTTCCTTCTTTTCTCTAATTGGAATTATATCTATATTTAACAGCCAAAATTTAGACTTATGGTCGAATACGTTGGAGCAATACATATCCATTCGGTTTTCTCAGACGGTTCGGGCGAAGTAGCCCAGATTGCTGCTTTGGCTGACGAGGCGGGTCTGGATTTCATAATTCTGACGGATCATAATACTCTTAGAGCTCTTAAAGAGGGATATGAAAAGTGGTACGGCAGAACGCTGCTTTTAGCCGGATGTGAGATTAACGATAAGGAGAATAAAAACCACTACCTGGCTTTTAATATCTCGGAGACCTTCTCAACAAGGCTCCCGGCCAGGGAAATAGTGCGGAAAGTTAAGGACGCCGGGGGCATCGGCTTTATTGCCCATCCGCACGAAAAGAGGACTTCCATGAAAGAGCATCCCCCTTATCCCTGGACTGAATGGGATACGGAGGATTTTACCGGCATCGAGATCTGGAATCATATGTCGGAATGGATGGAGGGCCTGACGGAGGAAAACAAATACCAGTGGTTCATGCATCCCTTGCGTTCCATTGTTGCCCCGCAGTCTGAGACTTTAGAGCTGTGGGACCATCTGAACACACAAAGAAGGGTAGTGGGCATTGGAGGCGTTGATGCGCATGCACATAAGGTTAACCTCCTGGGCTTCTTTGAGGTTGAAGTTTTCCCCTATAAAGTGTTGTTCAAATCGATCAGAACTCATATTTTAGCATATGAGAAAATAGAAAATGATGGCACACCGGAATCGGTGCTGAAAGCCAGAAATGTTATTTATGAGGCTCTCAGAGCCGGTAGATGCTTCGTTGCAAATTATTATCATGCTGATGCCTCGGGCTTCAGATTCTTTGCCGAGTCGGAAAACAGAATTTTCCAGATGGGAGAGGAAGTTCCCCTCCGCAATAACACGAGGCTCAGGGTATTACTGCCGAATATGAGCGGGGAGATAAGGCTCATTAAAAACGGCATAGTATACGACAGGGTGGAAAATATTGATGCCGAGTTCCATATTGCAGAACCGGGAGCCTACAGGGTGGAAGTTTATCTGGAGAAGAAAGCCTGGATTTTCTCGAATCATATAAGGATCAGGTAGTTCCGGCAGACTATAGATAAATTTTATTTTGATGAAGCTTTGCTGAATAAATTTTTGTATTTTACTTCAGGTATGCGCCCATAGTTCAACTGGATAGAACGTCGGATTCCGGTTCCGAAGGTTGGGGGTTCGATTCCTCCTGGGCGTACAAATTCAGGACACAGAAAGCCCTGAATACTTTGTGAAGAGTTTATTTTATATTTTTAATCGGGAGATGAAAAGTGCTAACAAAAAGGAAACATATTTCCAAAAAGGAGATAAAAGAAGATAGGCTTGTAACTTCTTACTATCAGGCAGTGAAATTTTTCGACCAGTACAAGTCACAGGTCTACATCTATGCAATTGCACTCGTTGTTGTTGTTGCCGGAGTTTACTGGTACTTAAGCAATAAGGCAGCCAACAATGAAAAAGCCAACGTAGAGCTCTCAAGAGTTATGGGATTATATGATTCCGGGGCTTATCAGGAAGCAATTGACGGCAGGGCCGGCACGAACGTCATCGGATTAAAGAAAATTGTTGAAGAATACGGCAGCACCGAAAATGGTGAAACAGCCAAGATATTCCTTGCAAATTCATACAATATGCTCGGTAAGTTCGACGAAGCTTTTAAGTATTATGACGACTACAGCGGCAGCATCGATATGTTCAAGGCTACAGCTTTGGCCGGAAAGGGAAGCTTTTATGAGGCTAAAAACCAGCTCGAAAAAGCAGCAGATTCCTTCCGCGACGCAGCTCACGTTTCCAAGGAAAACGTGAACAATGCAGATTACCTGCTCAGTTCCGGAATTGACTACTATAAGGCTGGCAGTAAGGATAAAGCCATGGAGCAGTTCAATAAAATTAAAGATGAGTACAAGACCTCAATGGCCCTCAGAGAGGCCGAACAGTACCTGGCCCTTGACAAATAATCAGGCAAAAAGTTTTCAAAGCCGTGGTTAACTATCACGGCTTTTTTATTTTTATAGACGGGGGCCCTCTTTTTTTCTATCTCCTCCCGTAAACAACTGTAATTACAGCATTTGCATGGAACGCCAATGCTTCTTATTTCTTGACTTTATAGGCGTTCATAACTATATTTTTCTATCCAATAATAATAATTTTAGGAAATTATGGCAGATACATCAGATTTCAGAAACGGTTTAATCATTAAATTTAAAAATGATCTTTATACCATCGTAGAGTTCCAGCACGTAAAACCGGGCAAAGGCGGAGCTTTCGTACGTACAACACTTAAAAACTTGAGAAACGGCAAAGTACTCGACAATACTTTCAGAGCCGGTGAATCGGTTGACGTGGTAAGAGTTGAAAGAAGAAAATACCAGTTCCTCTATAAGGAACCCGCCGGTCTGGTATGCATGGACAATGAGACCTATGAGCAGATAACAATCCCTACCAACCTTTTCGACGAAGGAGTCCGCTTCTTAAAGGAAAGCGAAGAAGTTGAAATACTTTTCAACGGAGATGACATTGTAACAGTTGAAATCCCTATATTTATTAACCTGAAGGTAATTGAAACCGAACCCGGCTTCAGGGGCGATACGGCTACAAACGCAAACAAACCGGCAAAGCTCGAAACCGGAGCAAGCATAAACGTGCCTTTATTCATTAACGAAGGTGATGTCCTCAGGGTTGATACAAGAACCGGTTCTTACGTTGAAAGAGTTAAACAATAAAAGTAAAGGGAATGATGGATTTAGAGGTCATTAAAAAACTTGTTAAACTGATTGACAGCAGCGGAATTACAGATTTCTCTGTTGAAGACGGAGAAACAAAAATTAAGATATCCAAAAGAATTTCCGGCGGCCAGATAATTGCACAACCTGTAATGCAGCCTGCGGCTGCAGTAATGCCTGCGCAGCCGGCACAAAGGCCTGAGAGCCCGGCGGCGGAAAATACGGCTGAAGCCGAGCCTTCTAATCAGCATGAAATCCGTTCCCCTATAGTGGGCACGTTCTACAGGGCTCCTACACCGGATGCCGAGGCGTTTGTAAAAGTAGGGGATACAGTTGCACCGGGTAAAGTTCTGTGCATAATTGAAGCCATGAAACTGATGAATGAAATTGAGTCTGATGTAAGCGGTAAAATTGTGAAAATCATGGTGGAAAATGGCAAGCCTGTTGAATACAACCAGCCTTTGTTCCTAATAGAGGTCTAAAGTCCATTACATGTTAATTTGAGGTTCAATTGTTCAAGAAGATTTTAATTGCTAACCGCGGTGAAATAGCGCTGCGTATAATTAGGACTTGTAAAGAACTCGGTATAAAAACAGTAGCTGTTTATTCAGAAGCTGACAGGGACTGCCTGCACGTAACCTTTGCCGACGAGGCCGTATGCATCGGTCCTGCTCTGGCAAAGGAAAGTTACCTTAATATTTCACGCATCATTTCCGCAGCCCAGGTTACCGGCGCCGACGCCATACATCCGGGATACGGATTTTTGGCCGAGAATGCGGACTTTTCAGAAATCTGCCAGGAAGTAAATATCAAGTTTATCGGCCCTTCGCCTGAGATGATCAAGGCCATGGGGGATAAGGCTTATGCAAAGGACACAATGAAAAAGGTCGGCGTGCCTGTTGTGCCAGGAAGCGACGGATTGGTTAAGACACTTGAGGAGGCGGGAGTAGTTGCCGCTCAGATCGGCTACCCAGTTATAATAAAAGCTACGGCAGGCGGAGGCGGCAAGGGTATGAGAATCGTCTACGACGAGACCTTACTTGAAAAAGCCTTTCAGACCGCCCGTGCTGAGGCCGGTAGCGCCTTCGGAAATGCAGAGGTCTATATTGAAAAATACGTCGAGAACCCGCGCCACGTCGAAATCCAGATCTTAGGCGACCAGTTTGGAAACGTTTACCATTATGGGGAACGCGACTGCTCGGTCCAGAGAAGGCATCAGAAGCTGATAGAAGAATCTCCTTCTCCTGCAGTTGATGAGGACGTTAGGCGTAAGATGGGCGAAGCTGCAATTAAAGGCGCCAGGGCTGTTAACTATGAAGGCGCAGGCACAATAGAGTTCCTTTTGGATAAGCACAAGAATTTCTATTTCATGGAGATGAATACCCGTATTCAGGTGGAACACCCTGTAACGGAAATGATAAACGGAGTCGACCTGATCCGCCAGCAGATAAGGGTGGCAGCAGGGCTGAGCGTCGATACACTTCCTAAAGGTGAACCCAACGGCCACAGCATCGAGTTCAGAATTAATGCCGAGGATCCTGAAAACGGCTTCAGGCCTTCACCGGGAAAAATAAGTTCACTTCATTTCCCGGGCGGATTCGGCGTCAGGGTGGATTCACACATTTATCAGGATTATGTCATCCCTCCAAATTACGATTCCCTCCTGGGAAAACTCATTGTCTGGGGAAAAGACAGGGAACATGCAATTGCAAGAGCCAAAAGGGCCCTGGAGGAGCTTACAATTGAGGGGGTCAGGACAACAATCGACTTCCACCTGAAGGTGTTGGAAGACGAAAGATTTTTAAGCGGTAAATTTGATACAAGCTTTATAGATAAATTTCTTACAAAATAATTTTAGAGGTTAATATGAACGTTCCGGAAAACTTAAAGTACACAAAAGACCATGAATGGATATCTGTAGAAGGTAATGTGGGAACTGTAGGAATTACAGATTACGCTCAGGGGGAATTGGGCGATGTTGTATTTGTTGACGTTGACCCCGGTATACAGGAAGTAACAAAGGGAGAATCTTTTGGTACAATTGAAGCAGTTAAAACTGTAAGCGATATGTATGCTCCCTGCTCGGGCAAAGTTGTCGAGCTCAATAAGAAACTTGCTGATGAGCCGCAGGTCGTTAATTCAGATCCCTACGGAGAGGGCTGGATGATAAAGATCGAGATCTCAGATAATGCAGACTTAAATGACCTTTTAAGCGCCGAAGATTACAAGCAGCTTATTGGACAGGCTCACTAAGAATTACATAGATGATGCAGACATTAAAAACAAAATCTGTCTAACAAACGGGTTTTGTTTTTATTATTTTAAATGGTAGGGATTTTCTAAAGCCCCGCGGGCTTAGTTTGAAGCCCTATGGGCTTTATTGTAAAGAAATTAAATATAGATTGCCAATTAAAGAAATTCTAAAGAATGAAAGAAGAAGAACTAATACTCATACTCGATTTCGGAAGCCAGTATACACAGCTTATTGCAAGGCGCATCCGCGAAAGCGGAGTGTATTCGGAAATACATCCTTATAGCTTAAGTCTGGAAAAAATAAAAGAGCTAAATCCAAAAGGGATTATCCTTTCAGGAGGCCCCTTAAGCGTTTACGACAATAATGCCCCTTATTTAGACGGGGAAATATTTAACTGGGGTATCCCGGTCTTAGGCATCTGCTACGGCCTTCAGCTACTGGGCAAAACGCTTGGCGGCAAGGTTGAACCTGCCGTAAGCAGGGAATATGGGAAAGCAAGGCTGAAGCTTTCCTCTGAAAGCAAACTCTTTGAAGGTGTCAGTGACAACTCTGTTGTCTGGATGAGCCATGGGGATTATCTGACAGGCCTGCCTGAGGATTTTAAGGTTACGGCCACCTCTGAAGACTCCCCCATATGCGCTATATCCGATGAGAAGAAAAATATATACGGCGTGCAGTTCCACCCCGAGGTTGCCCATTCCACCGAGGGCAAAAAGATACTGGACAATTTCCTTTTCAAAATCTGCGGACTTAAGGGTGAATGGACCCCAAAACATTTTATTGAATCGAGCATTAACGAGATTAAAAACCTCGTGGGACAGAAAAAAGCCATATGCGCCTTAAGCGGAGGAGTGGACTCATCTGTTGCCGCAATCCTGGTCAGCAGGGCGCTGGGTGAAAACCTCATATGCATACACGTCGATACGGGCCTCATGCGTAAAGATGAAAGCCGCCTGATTGTAGAGATGTTTCAGAATAACTACCAGCTTAAGCTCATTCACGTCGATGCCTCGGAAATTTTCCTCGAAAGGCTTAAGGGCGTAACTGACCCCGAGAAGAAAAGAAAAATCATCGGCAACACTTTTATAGAAATTTTTGAGCAGGAAGCTAAAAAGTTCCAGGATGCAGGATTCCTCGTGCAGGGCACATTGTACCCTGATGTAATTGAGTCCGTTGCCGTAGTCGGTTCTTCCGTAACGATCAAGACTCATCACAACGTGGGAGGACTGCCCGAGAAAATGAACCTGAAGCTCATTGAACCTTTCCGCAAGCTCTTTAAGGATGAGGTTAGGCAAATTGGGCGCGAGCTGGGGCTCCCTGAGAGCTTCATTGAACGTCACCCCTTCCCGGGGCCGGGCCTCGCCGTCAGGATACTGGGCGACATAACAGAAGAAAAGCTTGCTATTTTAAGGGAAGCTGACGATATTTTTATTAGTGAAATTAAAAAGGCCGGTTTATATAACAAGATCTGGCAGGCATTTGCAGTCCTGCTCCCCGTGCAGACAGTTGGAGTCATGGGCGACGCCCGTACATACGAAAACGTAGTTGCTCTTAGAGCTGTAACTTCCACCGACGGAATGACGGCAGACTGGTACCCATTTGAATCTGAATTCCTTGGCATTGCCTCAAATAAGATCATAAGGAACGTACGCGGCATAAACAGGGTCGTCTACGACATCAGTTCGAAGCCGCCTTCAACAATTGAGTGGGAATAAAGAGTGTTACACTTGGAATATAAATTAAAGAAAGCTTCCGACTATGAGGCTCAGGGAAAGTACCTGCATGCAATTCAGATTTATACTGAAATAATTGCCGAGGCCCCTGAGCATACTTTATCTTATATAAAACTGGCCAGCCTGTACGACAAGATGAGAAATTTTAATGCCTCGGTTAAACTCCTGAGGCATTATATAACTGAGGTTTCAGACGACAGCGAGATCAGGCTCTACCTGGGGCAGATGCTGATCAAATATTCAATGTGGGATGAGGCAATTGACGCTCTTTCTATTTTTAATCCCGATGAGCATCCGATACATTTCTTTTTCCTCGGTTACTCGAATTTTATGCTAAAGGAATTTGAAATAGCCAGGATTAATTTCCTTAACTACCTGGAGAAGAGCACCAGCACTGAATTTCATTTTGAAGCTTACATATACATGGCGAAAATTGAAATTGAGCTCGGGAATTTTGACGAGGCCCTGAAGTATGTAAAAAATGCCGAAGAGCTTTTCAGCAACAGCTGGGAAGTGCACCTCCTCTACGGCATTATATTCTATTCAAAAGGGATGCATTTCCATGCCGTTACCTCAATTGAAAAGGCCCTGAAGCTAAATAACAAGGAAATCTCTCTTCATGAGTGGGCAGGAAAGGCGTACCTGCAGCTGGGGGATTATCCATCGGCCGAAAAACACCTCTCAGAGTATGTTTCAAATGCCGATGCCAGCAGTGAGGCCTACACGTTTTTGGGGCTTGCCTGCCTGAATACGCAGAAGGTAAAAGATGCCGGGAGCTATTTTGAAATGGCCCTTAACCTCGATCCCAATAACCAGGTGGCTCTGGACGGCAAGAAAAAGTGCAAAACCTGAGTCCCGGGGGGGCTGAAACAGGACACAAAAATTTTTTAGAAATTGCTTAGATATTCTTTTTAGCACCTGAATACTTTTCCTTTATAAATAAAAGGACCTCCGGTATGCTGAAAGTAAAGGATCTGCCCTTGGATGACAGGCCGCGGGAAAAGCTCATTCTGCGCGGCCCTCAGAGCCTGAGCGATACGGAACTTCTTGCAATACTCCTCCGTGTGGGCACAAGGGGTAAGTCGGTAATCGAACTGGCCCAGGAACTCATAAGCAAGTATGCCAGCCTGGCCGTCCTGGCGTCGCTTTCCGTAGCCGCCCTTAAAAACGGGCACGGTATAGGCCAGGATAAAGCAGCCACGCTTGTGGCCGTTTTCGAGGTGAGCCGCCGCATAGCTTCACAAAGTAAACTCTCACGCAACAGGAAAATTACAGGTCCAAAGGACGTAGCCGACATATTTATCCCCATTCTGCGCGATGAACTGAAGGAACGCTTTATGGTTTTGTGCCTGAATTCCTCGAATAAGATCATAAAAGAAGAGGTAATATCAGTCGGAAACCTAAACTCCAGCATCGTGCACCCCAGAGAGGTATTTAAAGTTGCAATTGAGAACAATTCTGCTAACATTATATTAATGCACAACCACCCGAGCGGCAACGCTGAACCTAGCAATGAGGATATTTCGATTACAAAGCGCCTTGTTGAGGCTGGAAAACTGATGGATATACACGTTTTTGACCATATCATACTGGCGGGCAATTCTTATCTCAGCTTCACTGAGGAAAGGCTAATATAAACAAATTTTAATTCAAATAATTGAAAAATTAAAAGTTAAAATATACTTGACATAAACAACCATTTTTGATAATATATTATTAGTTCTTTCGGACTTTTTTTTAAAAATCAAAATATTAGGAGGAAGCATATGACCAAATCTAAAGGTCTCGTTGTGACTATGCTGCTGACCGCCGGGATGATTGGATTTGCGGGATGCAGTGGTGTAAGTGATGAAGAAATGGCACAGCTTGAGTCATTGAGGCAGGAAGTTAACACACTGAACTCTGATGTTACATCACTCAGAAGTGAAAGGACAAGACTCGAAAGAGAAATTGGCGAAAAGAACGCCAAATTAGAGCAGTGTGCAAGGGACAAAGAAGAAACCAAGAGTAACTTGGAAAAATTACCCAAGTAATTAAATAATGAATTTTATCGGAGGAAAATATATGAAAAAATTTAACTTGTTCCTGGGTGTTTTTGCCCTTTTGGTATTCCTTGCTTCAAGTGCTTTTGCTCAGGAAAAAATGAAGAAGGAAGACTGGGAAAATGAAATGAACCGTCTTAATGAACAGAAACAGTCACTTACAAAAGAACGCGACTCACTCCAGGGTGAAGTCAACAGACTTAAATCTACAAGCGTTCAGAGCTTTGACGACTGTATGAATGAACTTTATGCCTCAGTTGGCGCAACCAGAGGTGACGTCGAGAATTTTAGAAGAGCCGTCAGCGAATTAAACGGCAGAATCATGAGAAAAGAAAGCCCTAAGACTGACAGGCAGAGAGAACTCGATTCCTTAAAAGCTATGAGAATCAGCGCTTTACCTGAATTTTTTGACAAGGTTCACAACCAGATGCAGCGTTCTCTCGATGCATGGAATGACATTCCGGCTGAAAAGAACTACACTGTTGTAAGAGGCGATTGCCTGTGGAACATTGCAAAGAAAAAAGATGTTTATAGTAATGCTTTCGCATGGCCGAAAATCTATCAGGCAAACAGAGACCAGATCAAGAATCCTGACCTCATTTATCCAAAACAGGTATTCAAGATCCCGAATCTGACTGAAGATGAAAAAGCTCAGTATGAAAAGATGAGGAGAAATTATAAACCTGCTCCTCCGCAGCAGACCACAAAGGATCAGACTACAAAGTAATAAATCTTAATGTTTAACTTTGTACAAAGGTTTAGCCCTTTTCATTTTGCGATGAAGAGGGCTTTTTATATTTAAAGACTTGGATTGGAAGAAAAGGAAATGACTCAGATTGAAAAAATACTTACACTTGAAAATGTAGACATGCTCTCACTCCTCGGTATGAACGACAACAATATTAAACCGATTGAAGACAGGTTTAATACTTCCATTACCGTGCGCGGCGAAAATGTTTATATTAAGGGTGTCCCGGAGGAAATTGACGCTGTTGAGAAGATCTTTAAGGAGATGATCTATGTGCTTAATACCACTGGAAACCTCCGCCCTTCGGATGTAACTACAATTATGGAACTGACGCTCCAGGGCAAGGAAATTATCAGTGAAAAAGAATACGATACGATCGTTCTTTATTCTAAAAACGACGTCGTAAAGGCCAAGACTCCGACACAGATCAAGTACTTCCAGGCCGTTAAAAAGCAGGACATATGTTTTGCAATAGGCCCTGCCGGTACGGGAAAAACCTATCTGGCCGTTGCCTTTGCCGTTGCAGCCCTCAAAAAGGGGCTTGTCAACAAGATAGTCCTTGCACGCCCGGCTGTTGAGGCAGGCGAAAGCCTGGGCTTTCTGCCTGGTGACTTCAGAGAGAAAATTGATCCCTACCTCAGGCCTTTATATGACGCTCTGGACAACATGATGCCTTCGGACAAGCTTAAAAGCTACATTGAAAAAGGCGTCATTGAAATCGTTCCCCTGGCATATATGAGGGGAAGGACACTGAACAATGCCTTTGTTATTCTGGATGAGGCACAGAACTCCACCAGCATGCAGATGAAGATGTTCTTAACGCGCCTTGGGCCTAACTCCAAGGCCATAATAACTGGTGATATAACGCAGATAGACCTCCCTACAAAAACTGTAAGCGGCCTTGTGCAGATTCAGGACATTCTTAAAGACGTGGAAGGCGTTGGTTTTGTTTATTTTGATAAGGGTGACGTCGTGCGCCATAAACTTGTAAAAGACATTATTAACGCTTACGAGAAATTCCAGGCAGGAGGAGAGAAAGAGTCTTTTTAAGACTCTTTCTCCTAACTTACTTGCTACCGCTTTTCTTTCTTACTTTCTTCCCAGTATTTATCCATCTCTTCTAAATTGGCATCGGAGATCTGGCGCCCTGTTTCCCTGATCTTTTTCTGAACGTAATCAAAACGGCTTATGAACTTTTCATTCGTCCTTCTTAAGGCATTTTCAGGATTTACCCCAAGGAACCTTGAATAGTTTACCATAGAAAAGAAGACGTCTCCTATCTCTTTTTCAAGCTCGTCTTTATCGCCGCTTTTCTCGCTTTCATGCATCTCTTCAATTTCCTCTATTACCTTTTTCCATACGTCCTCTTTGTTCTGCCAGTCGAAGCCGACCTTGGAGGCTTTCTCCTGCAGGCGGTGCGCCCTCTGGAGTGAAGGGAGCATTTTAGGCACACCTTCAAGCACCGATTCGCGGCCTTCGGAAAGTTTTATTTTCTCCCAGTTACGCGTTACGTCGTTGGAGCCGTTGACTTCAGTCTCCCCGAAGACGTGCGGGTGACGCCTTATGAGCTTGTCGGTTATCCCCTGAACTACCTCCTCAAGCGAAAAAGTCTTGTTTTCTTCTGCTATAACTGAATGGAATACAACGTGCAGAAGCAGGTCGCCAAGTTCAATCTTAAGCTCACTGTAATCTTTGTGGTCTATCGATTCAACTACCTCGTAGGCTTCTTCAAGCGTATTTTCCTTGATTGAATCGTGCGTCTGCTCCATGTCCCAGGGGCATTCTTTTCTAAGTCTATGGACAATTTGTACAAATTCCGCAAATTTTTGGTCTGTCATTTTAAGTATAAACCTGTATTTAATTATTAGTATTAATATATAACCCCAAAACGTGTCTTTACGTTCAAAACCCCAGTGAGGCCTTAAGTTTTACAAGGCTTCCTTTAAGCCGAGCGCCTTCAGGTAGCCATAGTTTTTTGTGCAGTTTTCAAACCTGCAGCTATTAAGGAAACCTTCAAGTGCCTTACGCACCTCCTCAATGTTCGGTCTTTCCTTCCTCAGCTCCTCGTATGAAGCCCTCGGCTTTTCTGCAAATTTAATTACTGTGTCATAAAATTCCGGGCGGCTGAATGTAACCATGCACGTCGTGGCGTCCATTTTCTTGTAAGGCCAGAAAGCCCAGCTGATGTTGTTTTTCTCCAGGAGGCTTCTAAAGCTCATAATCCACTCATCCTTATTTTCTCCCGATTCACTCATCCAGAGGGGAACGTTGTACTTATTGCTGAAGTCCACATATTCCTGGATTACCGACTGTGTCGTGTCAGTCCAGTACTTGTGGAAGTTATAAGCCAGCTTTTTGTCGAAAGGCTGGCCGAAAGGCTTGAAGTTTGAGTCCCACTGTGCGCCTCCTAAGAAAATTATGTGGTTTTGGTCCACTTTCCTTACCGCCTCAGTAATTTTCTTGTAAAGCGGTTCAAGCCCCGGGTTCAGCTTTTCAGCATCAAAATAATGTGCAATCGGTTCATTTAAGAAATCGTAGCCTATAACAATATCTTCGCCGGCGTACTTTTCAGCTATCTTCCGCCAAATCTGCACCGTAAGCTCCTGGCTTTCAGGAGATTCAAAAAGCCATGGATAGCCGAAGCTGTTGTCTATGTTGTCCCCGGTCTGTCCTCCGGGAGCGCAGTGCATATCCAGAATGACATAGACATTAAGCTCCCTGCACCATGAGATAACCCTGTCCAAAAGCTCAAATCCACGCTTGTTAAACACGAGCGGATTTTCACTTTCTAAAAGGACTCTGTAGTCAAATGGCAATCGGATGGAATTAAGTCCCGAGTTTTTAATAAATTCAATATCCTTGCGCGTAATGTAATTATCCTGGTATTTCGTCCAGAATTTTTTTGCATCCTCCGGGCCCAGAAGCTGCGAGATCACTTCCTGTATCATCATCGGGGAGGTGGCGCTTTTGAACTTGAACATATAGCCTTCAGGAACAAGCCAGTTCCCAAGATTGATCCCTTTAAGGAAAAGAGGCTTGCCCTCAGGATCCAGATAATTCTTGCCTTTAATTGAAACAAACTTCCCGCTTTGGGCGTTTAATAAGCAGGTAAGTAAAGCTGATAAAATGAACGTTTTGAGAAGGAATTTCATTTTGACTTCCCCGTGAAATATTGTTTATGAAAATGATTGATCTCATTATGGACGTGGCCTAAAATAAGAATTCAGCCTTAGAGATTCCACAAGGCCGGTTAAAATTGTCAGGCGCATTTTTAAGCTTATTTATTCATGAGGGTTACATCTAAATTTGAGTATATAGGCTTTAATTACTATATTTTAGTGAATAAAATTCTGGAGAATACATTTGCGAATTCTTGTTAGTAATGATGACGGTATAGATTCCATCGGAATTCAGGTTCTGGCAAAATACCTCAGTGAAATTGCAGAGGTGACGGTTGTTGCGCCTCACAAAGAACAGAGCGCCGCAGGGCATTCAATTACAATGCAGGTCCCATTAAGAATATCACAATATTTCAAGAACGGTGATTTTTTCGGCTACGCTGTTGACGGTACGCCGGCAGACTGCGTTAAGATCGGCATCAGAAACATAATGAAAACCCCGCCCGACCTTGTTTTCTCGGGCATTAACCACGGTTCTAATACTGCCATAAATATTATTTACTCGGGCACCGTTTCAGCTGCCCGTGAAGCGGCCATAATGGACGTGCCTTCGGTAGCCATGTCGCTTACGAGCACTAAAGTTCAAAATTTTGACTTCGCTGGCAAAATTGCCCAGATCATGGCAAAGCTTGTCTTAAGCCGTGAGAACGACCTTCCCAAAGGCACACTCTTAAATGTAAACGTGCCCGACGTGCCACAGGAGGAGATCCAGGGGATACTACTTACAAAGCAGGGGAAAAGCAAGTGGGACGACCTTTATGAGGAAAGAAAAGACCCGTACGGAAGAAATTACTACTGGCTCAAAGGGGACCTGATTGAAGTGGACCAGGACCTGGATACCGATCAGGCGGCAGTTAGAAATAAATACGTTTCAGTTACACCGATTCATTTCGATCTGACTGACTATACAACTTTCGAGAAAATGAAAAATTGGGAGATTGAAAAACTTTTCTATGAAACGAACCTATAACATATTCCAGATTGATGCATTTACTGAAACCCCGTTTAAGGGTAACCCCGCAGCCGTAACCTTCGGCCCCGGGTTATCCGGCGAGGAAATGCAGCTTATTGCACGGGAGATGAACCTCTCAGAAACAGCTTTCATTACTTCTTCGGAAGCGGCCGATTACAAACTTCAGTGGTTTACGCCTAAGGTGGAAATTGAGCTTTGCGGGCACGCTACTATTGCCTCGCTTCACTACCTCTATGAACTGGGCAAAATTAACAACCGCCCCGGAATCACCTTTGAAACCATGTCGGGCATATTAAACTGCCCTGTGAAGGATGAAGCTTATTATATGCAGATCCCGATAATGGAGATGGAGGAGTTCGACGACTGCCGCGAAGAGGTTATTGAAGCCCTTGGAATTGACAGGAAATCTGTTCCCTCAAAGTACCCTTTCCAGCTCCTGCAGAACGGTTATCTTTACGTTTATTCCGAGAGCCTGAAGGCATTAAAGGAAATGACGCCGAACTTTGACTTTATTGCCGACTTGCAGAAAAAGTGCAGCTTTAAGGACATATGCCTTTATACGCTGGAGACCTACGATAAGGAATCCTTTGCTCACTCGAGGTTTTTTGCCCCATATCATGGAATAAATGAGGACCCGGTTACGGGCTCTGCTAACGGCCCGCTCATGCTTGTATTGAAGAAAATGGGTTTTATTCCCGATGACGGGGCGGACGTTACAAAGGTTTTTGAGCAGGGGGATATTATCGGTAGGTCAGGAAGAATAATTGTTTCCCATTCCCCAATAACAAATGATCTTTTTATCGGCGGCAATGCCGTTACGGTCCTTAAGGGGGAAATGACTCTTTAATGTTTGGCATCGATAAACTGACCATAAATTACGCCTTTAGTTCTGTTTATTTTTATCTGGGGTTAATTCTAATTGCGGCTTATACCTACTACACCTACAGATATACGGTTCCTCAGGTAAACAGCGCCTTCAGGTATGTGCTGATTATAATCAGGACGCTGGCGCTCCTGCTCGTCCTTTTTACAATTTTTGAACCTATATTAAACATTGCAAGAAGGAAGGAAATTGAGCCTGTCAGCCTCATCTTTGTGGATGACTCAAAGTCTATCAGGATTGATGACGGCACAAACAGGATGGGAAGTGTTGAAGGCTTCCTTTCCAGGATATCTTCAGGCGCCCTTAAAAGCAGCGCCGAGGTCTATTCTTTCGGAACAGGTGTAAATAAGGTTTCACTGGACAGCCTTAAGAGGATTAACTTTTCTGAAAGCACTACAAACTTCTCAAGGATTTTTAACAGCATCAAAACCGAAAACAGGAATATTGCTTCAATTGTCCTGATTAGCGACGGCGTCATTACAGACGGAAGCAACCCTGTTTTCCAGGCTGAAAAACTCGGCATTCCGGTATTTACCGTGGGAGTAGGCGACACTTCAAAAAGGAATAACCTAGATGTACGCAGAGTGCTCTTTAATGAATATGTATATGCAGAGACCCCGACAACGATAAACGTTACAATTGCCTCTGCGGGCTTTAAGGGGAGATCTGTTCCTCTTACGCTTTATGAAAATAACAGGCAGATTGCACAGCAAAGTGTAGCTCTTAGCGATAACGGGATGACAAGCGCAAACTTTTCCTACACACCCAAATCCCCCGGTGAAAAGAAGATGAATGTTTCTGTCGGAAAGCTTGACGGGGAATTTACATATGCCGATAATAACAAGCCTTTTTATCTTAACGTACTTAATAATAAAATAAACACGCTCATCATTGCAGGAAGCCCGTCGCCCGACCTTTCATTTGTCAAGAATTCACTCCTGGCAGATGAAAACCTGAAGGTTGCAACAATTACACAGGCAGGGCCGAACAAATTCCTGGAAAATGTAAACCAGACGAAGCTTATAGACAGCTCAGGCATTATTTTCCTGGTCGGCTTTCCTTCTCAGCAGACGCCGGACAGGCTGCTTAGTAAAGTCCTTCAGGAGATAAGGGACAAGGGTAAACCTTACTGCATCGTGCTTTCTGAAGGCATGGATTATAACAGGCTTAAGGTCCTTCAGCCCGAACTGCCCTTTACAATCGGCAGGATTGCTCCGGGCTACACAGAGGTACAGCCGCTTATTACAGCCACTGAAATGCAGAACCCTCTTCTTCAGAACAATGCCTCAAATACTATTGATACATGGAACAATCTGCCTCCTGTTTCAAGAAGCAATACCGAGCTCATTGCAAAGCCCGAGAGCAACGTGCTTGCAAGAATAAGAGTTAACAATGTGCCGTTAAACAACCCTCTTATTATTACAAGAAAACTTGGCAATAAGAAGTCGGTTGCCATACTGGCAAAGAATATCTGGAGATGGAAGCTGGAGACTTCAGAAAAGAGACTCGACGTTTTTGACCGCCTGATCTTAAGCGGTTCAAAATGGCTTAACACGCGTGAGGAGCAGAAACTGGTTTCAATTAAACCCACAAAGAAAATTTACTCTCTTGGCGAACCCGTTGAATTTACGGCACAGGTCTATAACGAGACACTGAACCCAATTGACGACGCCGAGGTTAAGGTGAGCGTAAAAAGCGACAAGAACGAGTCCGTCCTCAGCCTGAATGCCCTTGGAGGAGGCTTGTATGAAGGGAAGCTTGAAACAAATGAACCGGGCGATTATACCTTCTCCGGCACGGCTCAGCAGTCAGGGCGCCAGCTTGGAAAAGACGGCGGACGATTCTCGATCGGAGACGTTGAAGTCGAAATGATAAATCCCGGCATGGATAAGGACATGCTTCAGCTCCTCTCCCGCCAGACGGGGGGAAAGTTCTTCTACGCCAGGAACTACGACCAGCTCTTTAATACGTTAAATGAAATCAGCAAAAGCAAGGTTAAGGAAAAAGTCTCCAATAGCGAGATCATACTCTGGTCTAGTAAGTGGATGCTTATTGGTATTATACTCTTCTTTGCCACGGAGTGGTTCCTAAGGAAACGCTCAGGCATGCTATAAAGAAACAGACACCGGCTAAATAAATGATTGTGAAGAGCAGTTTTAATTCTGTCTTTGACATTTTTCTGCCGAGGCTTTGTGCTGCATGTGAAAAGAAACTGGGGCCTTCCGACGAAGTAATTTGTCCTGAATGCCTCAGTTCCATTAAAAGTCCCGGCAATAATAAAATTGCCGCAGAATTCAGAAGGAAATTTGAGAGGGAAAATGTCATTTCTGAATTTACATCAGCATTCCTTTTTGAAGAGGAAAAAGCCTTTCAGAAACTGATCCATTCAATTAAGTACCGGGGAAGATACCGTAATGCCTTTTTTCTTGGGCGCCTTACGGGCGAAAAATTAAAGGAGAAGATCCTTTCCTGGAAGTGTGACATGATTATTCCCGTTCCGCTTCATCCCGTAAAGAAGGCCGAAAGGGGATTTAACCAGTCGTATTATATTGCCAAAGGCTTAAGCCTCATTACGGGCATCCCGCTGAACAGCAAGGCCTTAAAACGCGTAAGGTTTACTGAAACCCAGACGGCACTGAGCATGACTGAAAGACGGGATAATATAAAAGGGGCCTTCAGTCTGAAAAGGGGAGTAAGCCTTTCAGGAAAAACTGTTATTATCCTTGATGACGTCATTACCTCCGGCTCAACCGTCTCAGAGTGCGGACGCGTGCTCTTAAACGGCGGGGCTCTGAAAGTCTATGCCGCTTCGGCGGCGCTGGCCTTGTAGGCTATTGCTTTCCTCAATATGGTCTTAAACTCATATCCCCGCTTTACTGGGCTGTTGCCTCGTTCTGCACTTATATAGACTACTTCAGCATTATTAGTTTTTTTATCTCCAGAAAGCTCCCTGACCTCAGGCTCATGAAATAGATGCCGCTTGAAACATCTTCATTGTTGTCATCTTTACCTTCCCACCTGATCGTATATACGCCACGTGGCTGATTCCGGTCAATAAGACTTTTTACTCTTCTTCCCAGTGCATCAAAAACATCAATCTTTATGTGCGATTCAAAGGGCACATAATACTTTGCCGCGGTAATCCCGTTAAATGGATTGGGATAATTCTGTTCTAGTTTATAGCTTTGGATACCTTGTGCCCCGGGGCTTACAGACGTAGCCCCATTTTTGTACATCTCAAAGCCAAACCATGGCGACTTTCCGGTGTTTTGATCCAGTACAATATCAAAAATGCCGGGGGTTTTGGGATAGTAAACCCCGGAGAGAGATTTTACAGGGTTGCCGTATACATCCAGTGCGGTGACCCTTAGCGAATCAGCATTGATATTAAGCCTGAGGCTTAAGCTGAGAGGACAGATCATTGTTGGTGCATGCCCCCAGTCATTATGCACTGTTGTCGTCCCGTCCCAGATCATTCCCATATTCTGTGCTTTTGAGGATAGGGTTATAAGTGACTTTTTTGCCCCTGCCAGTGAGTCTCCCGTAAGAGAAACCCAGGTTATTGTGCCGAAGCCGTCAGCAGAAGTTATTTCCATCAGCCCTGCTTTTACTCCTGCATTGGAATTTAGGAAGCCTGTGGCGCCGATGAATTTGGGCGCACTAACTGTAAGTATCCCTTTTTGCGGATCGAATAATATCTCATCCGTATCGGTCCTGTACGGGCTCTGAGGAGCAGCCGGAAGTGTTGAGAAATCTGTTGCTGCCTGGCTGCTGAAAGATTCGTTCCTTATGCTGTGTATAAACGACAGCTCCGTCGGATAAAAACTGATTCCCCAGGGAGCTGCCTTGCTGCCTGCAGGAATGGAGTATACAAAATCGGGACTGTAGTTTATCTTTATTGTTTCACGGGCCTTTGATATATAGCTGTTCCTGAATGCAAGAGCGCACGAGGGATAAAGCGACATAAGCGCCGGGTTCCTGGAATTGTCAAAATGCTTGGCAATAAAATCGCTGTCAAAGTCGAGTGAGGCGTTATAATCAAAAAACTCTATGGCGTCTGCATTATGAAAAGAAAGGTATGCGCTTGTAAAAAGCATCATCTCCGTCTGATAAATGTTAGGGAAGGGATGTGAATATTCGCTGACGGTATACGGCTTGCCGAGCATTTCAATGCCCCCGAAAAGCTGCGTCATTGTCCCGCCGTCTAAAGCCTTTACCATCGGAGTATTGTCAACGTACCAGTCTGTCTGCGACCAGGCTACTCCTGGAAAAACAGGATGCTGCCAGTAGGCATGGTTATCCATGTAATCATACTTCGCCTGGCTTATCAGGTCTCCCGGCCCCGAATTGGAGTTCGTTCCAATTATAGGGACTCTTACCTTCAGCTGATCCTTCAGGTAACTTCTCATTCCGGAATAAAAATCGTCCTGCAGCTTTATATAAAACTCAGACATGTCTTTAACTCGCTTGGCGGAATATCCATAGGCATCGTTGTAGTCAATCCTTCTTACCGTCTTATTCTCAAGCGTTTCACCGGCGAGAAGACCCTTGGGCTTTGTCGGGATTACCTTAATGTTATCGAAGTAGAAGAATCCTTTATTGTTCTTAAAATTTATTGAAAGACGGCTTTGTGCGGCGTTATCCTCGGTAGCCCTGATAGAAAATGAATACTGCTGCCACTTGGTGGAAAGCCTGAAATCTTTTGAGCCGTAGCCGTTATAGGGACTGTTGTTCCTCATTACAGTTGCACCTATCAGCCTCATGCTGTCGGCCCTGGCCATAAATTCCACGACGTAGACAGAATCTTTCTTCAGGCTGAACCCGGTCTGTTCAAACTGTATGTGCCAGTCAGTTCCCGTTACTGTGCTTACTGTAATTTTAGCCGACATTTTGCCCTCGTAAGGATCTATGGTTTCCCGGCCGATTGTGGCAAGAGCGCCGCTATGAAGCTCCATATACCAGTTTGCATTTGATGAGTTCTCAAAGTCCCCGTTAATTATCAGATTACCCGTGTCAGCCTGAGATGTGCCGTTACTCCAGGCGGCCTGAAGGTTTTCAGTTGACCCGTACTTCTTAAGCAGGAAACTGCAATACATGGTATCAAGCATTTTGTTATAACTCACAGGCAGGATGCCCCCCTGGGCAAAGGGTTTAAGCTCATTTTGACGCCACATGGTATAAAGTGAATTCTCGTTTATCAGCTCCACCATCGCCATTACAGGATCTTCTGCAAGTGAAAGCCCCGTATAAGGATTTATGTGCGTGAGGAGCTCCATGGCATATTCCTTTTCGAGCGCAACAATCTCTGGGGCGAAGATGGTAAAGCCTTTGGCAAAATGCTGCAGTGAATCGGCATCCACAATGCCGTCGGTATTCATGAATTTCCTTACTACATTTAAGTTCATGTTTACGTATATGCCGTTTTTCTTCAGCTCCGAGATGAGCTTATCCATATAGTCAATATTCCGCAGATTGAGCTGCCTGCTCGAAGGCATTCCGTAAAAAATGCTCCTGAGATTAGTTGGGGCGTCTATCTGATGGATGCGGACCAGGTTAATTCCCAGCTTTCTCATTCTGCCTGCGATATAATACGCCTTATCCTTATCAGGAAACGGGGCATTGCCTGCCAGGTTGGTGCCCCAGAAACGGATAGGTGTTCCATTTACAGAGAAATTGCCCTCAGAGTTTATGCTTACAAAGTCCTGCCCTGAAATTGGCTTTGCCGGAAACGAGGGCAGGAAAGCTCCGGAGGAGGTATCGTTTGAGGGCATATTGAAATTAAATCCGGCCGGAAAATTCTGTGCCTGAAGATTAAAAGAAAAGACTGAATAGAATAATAAAAGTAGTAAAAATTTATTTGCCCGTTGCATCACTTAACCCGCATAATTTCAACAAAGACTCTATTAAATGTGGCAAATATACTTATATGGCCGTAAACTACCAATAAAAAGAAAAAGGCTGCCTCAGCATAGTGAGAGCAGCCCTTAAAATTGAAAAAATGTTTTAACTACATCTTATCCGGGGCGGAGACGCCTAGGACTTTAAGTCCGTTTCTAATGACGGTCTGTGCAGCAACGCAAAGAGCAATTCTTGCCTCCGCCAGCTTCTTCTCCGAGCCTATTATCCTGCACTGAGTGTAAAACCTGTGAAAGAGGGCAGCCAGTTCTTCAAGGTAAGCTGCAATCCTGTGCGACTCAAAATTCTCTGCGCTGTAGAGCATCTCTTCGCTGAACTGGTGCAGTTTCTTAAGCAGGTTCTGCTCTTCTTCAGTTGTAAGGAGGTTCAGGTTTTCCACCGATGAGTGGAGGTCTTCCCCCTTTGTCATCCTGAAAATTGAGGATATCCTGGCATGAGCGTACTGGAGATAGAAAACCGGGTTCTCATCCGACTGTGTCTTTGCCAGTTCCAGGTCAAAGTTCAAGTGGCTTGAAATGCCCCTCATATTGAAGAAGTATCTTACGACGTCGGCACCCACTTCATCAATAAGCTCATCGAGCGTTATAAAGTTGGCCTTTCGAGTAGACATCTTTACTACTTCACCTTTCTGCATAATGGTCACAAACTGATGAATGAGCACTTTAACTTTATTGGTATCATAACCCAGGGCTCTCAGGCTCGCCATAACGTCAGGATATGTGGCGTTGTGGTCGCTTCCGAATATGTCTATCATCAGGTCGTAGCCGCGGTCAAACTTGGTCGTATGATATGCAATGTCGGGCAGGCGGTATGTGGGCTCGCCCGTGGACTTTACAATTACCTTATCCATTTCGTTTCCAAGCTCTGTAAGCTTCAGCCAGGTAGCTCCTTCTTTTTCATAGGAAAGGTTTCTTTCATTAAATATTTTTAAGAGCTCTTTGATCTTTCCGCTTTCATAAAGGCTGTTTTCGTTGAAGTAGTTCTGGAATTTTATGTTCAGCCTCGAAAGCGTGTTTTCAATATCCTTAAATATCTCGCGCTCGGCGGTCTGGCGGAACAATCCGTCACCCGGTTCATTTTTAAGCTTGTCCCCGTGCTCTTCAAAGAGCCCTTTTGCAATATCTTTTATGTATTCGCCCTGGTAATGGTCCTCAGGGAATTCCACTTTTTCTCCTGTCAGCTCCATGTAGCGGTACTTTACGGATTCACCCAGCACCCTCATCTGGCGCCCGGCATTGTTAAAGTAATATTCACGGTCCACATTATAGCCCACCCATTCAAGCATATTTGCAACCGTGTCGCCGTAGACTGCATTTCTGCCGTGGCCTACTGTAAGAGGCCCCGTAGGGTTGGCGGAAACAAATTCCACCATGGCTTTTTTCCCCTTGTACTTCTCTGAGCGCCCGAAGTCATCTTTTTTTTCAACAACTTCCTTCACGATCTTTGTGACGTATTCAGCCGAAAAATAAAAGTTAATAAACCCGGGTCCCGCAATCTCAATTTTTTCAATGACTTTATTGTCGTAGACAAGGCTGTTTATAATTTCTCCTGCAATTTCCCTGGGGTTTTTCTTCAGCTTCTTTGTCAGAAGCATTGCAATGTTGGTTGAGAAATCCCCGTGCTTGGCTAAAGCCGGAACGGTTAAAATAAGGTCTGTATCTTTTAAGTAATCTAGTTTTTCAGAGGTGAGCCTGAAGGCTTCAATAAGGTATTTTTTCAATTAATATCTCCCATGTTAAGCAGATAAGAAAGATGTGTAAAAAACAGAAAACAAGGCTTAAGGTCTCCCAAATTAAGCCTTGTCTTCAACTAGAAGTGCAGGGGCATCCCCCCACAGTTTTTCAAGATTATAATATCTTCTTGATTCATTTTTGAATACGTGCACGATCACGTCAAAGTAGTCGAGCAGTACCCAGTTAAGGGCTGTAAGCCCTTCTTTATGCAGGCATTTAATTCCCTGCTTGCTTAATTCCTTGTCAATTTCATCGGCTATAGCTTTAACCTGTGAATCAGAATCTGCCGAGCAGATGACAAAATAATCAGCAATTGAGGATAGGTTCCGGAGGTCCAGAATCCTCACGTCATACCCTTTTTTGTTGAAAATCAGATCAGTTATTTTGTATGCGAAATCTTTAGCTTCCAAATAGTTTGTCCCTCACTTTAATGGTTTTAATTGGTTATAGTCTCTTCCAATGACAATGGATACATCCACAAAATACTCGTTGTTTATCTGCTGAATAACGTTTTCTTCCTTAATGCCCAAGAGTTCGGCAACTTTTTTGGCGTTAGCCATATTGCCTGTCCTGTCTATTACGAGCGTCTTATCCATATCAAAAGAGCTGTAATTGCTCACGTTTACCACGTCAACCTTGTTGTTCCTGAGGAAATCCGTGAACCTGTCGGCCACACCTCCAATACCGCAGCCGTTAAGTACCTCGGCCTGAATTATTACCGAAGGGCTTTGTGCCTTAGAAGCAGCTTCGGCCGGAGTGTCTGAATGCATCAGCTTTGCAGCAATGGCATAGGCCATATAGAGAATAATAGCGCCTAAAAGGAATATAACTACATTTAGAAATATGTTTGCGGTCGATTTTTTAACATCAGTATTCTTAACCGACGTATCGTTTTTTTTATTCAGCATGATTCACAAGTATAGTTTAATATAAAAAAATAACCGGATACATATGAAATACCCGGTTATTAAAAAAGAAGTTAACAAAATTTTTATCTTCTGTAGAACCAGTTATTGTCCATAAGACCTCTGTCGAACATTCCGCCGTTATAATATCCGTAAGGGGAATAATAGAGCATCGGATTATTGCTGTACGAGACGTTAATAAGGAAGTTCTCGCTTGGGCGGTAGTTCAGCTGTGCCCGGCTGATGTAGATCCCGTTTATCTGGTCTGTAACCTGTTTGCTAAATGAGCTGTAAGGCGTATGTACCAGGCTGGCGTCGAGCTCAACGTTCAGTTGATCGGAAAATTTATATGCCATACTGTTGGTATAAACTCCCATTGCCAGGCCGTTTCCGCCGAAAGCGTTGTAAGACAGGCTATAGGAATGGTGCATTGTGAAATTTTTAGGATTAAAGAAGCCCATAACCAGGCTGGGTGTTTCGTTCTTAATCATTCCATCATGTACACTGGGCTGCCTGTCAAGCTGATCGCGGAACTGTCCGAATGCAAAGCCTGAACAAAGTAACAGAATCATAAGTGCATTTTTCATAATAACACCTTTAATTTTCTAAGGCATTTTAACTAAAAGATGAAAAAAAATCAATCTTTTTACATTTCTATAACAATTATACATACACTATCGGAAAAAGATCCTTTTTTTTACACTGTTTTTAGGCCATTGCCCCTTTTTTACACCTGCTCTAAAGTAACCGGACTAATCTTTTTAATTTTATTCTGCTTATCCACCAGTACAATCTTAGGAGTGTGGTGTTTTGCTTCTTCTTCAGTCATTTGAGAATAGGTAATAATAATTACTTCATCCCCCACGGCTCCAAGGCGTGCTGCAGCTCCGTTAAGGCAGATTATGCCGCTGCCCGGTTCCCCTTCAAGCGTATAGGTCTCGAATCTGGCCCCATTATTAACGTTTACAACCTGCACCTTTTCATAAACTAAAATCTCCGCGGCTTCCATGAGCTCCTTATCGATGGTAATGCTTCCTTCATAGTAAAGCTCGCTCATCGTAACGGTTGCACGGTGTATTTTAGATTTAAACATTTCTCTCATTGCGTCTTTCAAATAATTATTATTGAACACGTGTAAAATAATAATTTTATAATCATTCTACCAGTACAATATTTGTACGCGGGGGCTGAAGACAGGCAAAAACCGCCAAATTATTCATTTTCAGCCGTTGAAAAATCAATAATTATAAATACTTTTTGTCACGCTTACGGGTTCGCCCGATTTGTTATAACGGATTTCCTCGCTCAGGTTGCCCTTGTCGTCATATTTATAAGTGTATTTGTAATAAAGGGTATTGCTGGCTCCGTAGTTGGCGGCTTCAATTTTCTTCCCTTCATTGTCATATTTGTACGTAAAACGCTGCTCTTTTTTGCCCTTGGAGTTGTACCAGATCTCTTCGACTATATTGCCTTTTTTGTCGTAAATGTAGACGTAGGATTTGTCAACATCCCCGTTTGTCTTGTAAGAAATTGTCTTTATCTTATGCCCCTCTTTGTCGTACTTATACTCAAAACGGCGGTCCACGTGCCCCAGGCTGTCGTACTTTATGGTTTCAATCCTGTTTCCCTTATTGTCGTAGGCGTAAGTATATCTTTCGCTTGTCTTGCCCTCTGTGTTGTAGACGATAGTTTCTGTCTGATTGCCGTTACTGTCGTAAATAACCGAGGATACTTTCTGCCCCTGTTCAGAAGGGCTTCCCGAATCATAAGTATACATCCAGTTTTCAACAGATTTCAGCGTGGCGGGTTTTACCGGGGGAGTTTTAACTTCAGGAACGCTTTCCTTTACACGGGGTCCCTCGGTTTTTACAGTTTTGCTGCCCGATGAGCAGCCGTTTATAACAAAAGTCAGAATAAAGGCGGGGACGATAAATAATTTTATGAATCTCATTTTGCTTTAACTACCTTTTTTTACTCAAAATTGGCTCATCTCTTCAGTCATTGGGCACAACTGAAGAGATCGAACCGGTGAAACTGACAAACACATTATATTAATTATTTATCAAATTGACGCTTTAAGTTAAAGTCAATAACTGAGGTGCATTTTGATATTTTTCTGTTTTTTCAGGATTTCAGTTTGGCAATAATTTCCACTTCCACGGCGGCATTTAAGGGAAGCTCATTAACGCCAACGGCGCTGCGGACGTGCTTGCCCTCTTCTCCGAAGATTTTTACAAAGAATTCCGAGGCTCCATTGGCAATTTTAGGCTGATCCGTAAAGCCCGGGGCGCTGTTAATAAAGGCTGTCACCTTGATTATGCGTTCAATATTATCCAGGCTTCCCGCCACGGACTTAATTACGCTCAGGCAGTTAAGAGCGCAGAGTTCAGCTGCCTGCTTGCCCTGTTCTTCAGTTATCTCTTTTCCGAGCTTTCCCTTGAACTTCAGCTCGCCTGAAG
This sequence comes from Ignavibacteria bacterium, assembly GCA_025612375.1. Taxonomy (NCBI): domain Bacteria; kingdom Pseudomonadati; phylum Ignavibacteriota; class Ignavibacteria; species Ignavibacteria bacterium. The sequence goes on along the minus strand of JAAXKN010000003.1, from coordinate 211,324 downwards.
CTGTCGGGAGCTGCCCTGCGGTATAGACGAGGCTGCCGTCTTTTAATGCCGGAATGTATGCTGCTAAAGGCTTTGGTGCCTCGGGTACACTGTAGCCCAGTTCTTTAATCTTTTCTTCTACCATCATTACACCTGTATTGTTTAAAGATTTAAGTAATCATTAAAATTATCGTAAATACAAGATAAATACAATAGGGAGCTGCAAAGTCCAATGTCCTGTGTTCTGACAGACGGGCCTGTTTGCAAATGTGGGTGAAAATAGTTTAAATTCAAAACGTGTTTTTAATTTTCCTCCCTCTAAAGGCCTGAGATGTAAACAGCCTGTTTTGTGTTGCATTGCTTGGGCAATTTAATTAAAATGTATTAAATCGAATTTCATGAGTAACATTTCCGGGGTTTTATGAAAAAGTTACTGTTATTTCTCTTTCTGTTTCTCCTTTCTTTCTGTTCTTCTTCCCGTGCTCAGGATGAGTCCCGGTCCGGCGATTCAATTGAGGTTTTTCTGATTGATTCCTATATTACTCCGGAAACTCCTCATAAGTTCAGGCTGACATTCTATACCAGTGACAGCTGCAAATCGCGCGTTGTAATGCAGGGTAAGTACGAATTTATAATATCCAAAGACTACGCCGAGGAACATAAGGCTGATATTGACCTTACAAACCTGACATTCGATTCTACCGATATACCTTTTGTAGTTTATGTTGAAGGGAAAAACGGCAAAACCAACCAAAGCGAGGACTTCGAAGTTGCTTATCCGGTGGATAACCAGTCCCAAGAGGTCAGCCAGGGGGGCTCCAGCATAGTCATGATGTGCTGTTTCGGCGGCGTTATTTTCGGCCTCCCGGCGCCGGGCTACGTAACCTGGGGCGGGAAAAGCTACTTCAGTCTTACAAAAGAAATCCCCATACTGTCACTCGTAACCAATAACTACAAGTACCCGGTGGGTTATTTCTCGGTGGAATATTCATACATTTTTCAGCTCATACAGGAGGACAGGAATTTTCTGCGCGTGGGATATAAACATATTTTCCCGGTTCCCTTCATTGAATATATCTCGCCGGGGCTTAACGCATTCTCCAACCTGGGAGGCTTTAACGGCTTAAGCCCTGAGGTATCGGTTGGACTTTTCAAGATTTATGATATATTTACCTTTTACGCAAAGTACCGTTATAACTTTAAGCCGGGGCAGGCGGGCACCGATTTCCATGAGATAATGTTGGGCTTGTATTCGGGATTTTTCACATTCCACCTGAACATCTGACGGGACTTCTTTTTAAAGAACGGAGAAATTTAGAAGGGTTATCAGAGAATCTTGATTAAAGGCTGTTTGAAAATATTATTATGCCTGCTTTTGCCTTTATGCACCTTGGAAGTCAATGCCCAGGGGGGCAGCCTTAAAGGCAGGGTAACTGAAGGCGCTTCAGGAATTCCGGGCGTAAATATTATACTTCAAAAAACAGATCTTGGCGCACAGACTTCTTCTGAGGGAAACTACGAAGTTAAATCCATTCCTGAAGGCACCTACAGCGTAAGATTCAGCGCAATAGGCTATGAAACTATCCTAAGGGAAGTTACAGTTAAAAGGGGCACGGTGACCCTGAACGTTGAAATGAAACCTTCAGTAATTGTAACCGACGAGGTCCAGGTCCTTGGCGACCGGAGGCAAAAACAGGAGGACCCGCGCGTAAGCGTAATCGACCTGAGGCCCGAGAAGGCAAGAGTTCAGCCGGGTGCCGTGCAGGACGTCTTAAGAACTCTGCAGTCCCTTCCGGGCGTGCTTGCCCCGAACGATTTTACTTCACAGCTCGTTATCCGCGGCTCGGGGCCCGATCAGAACCTGATCATTATGGATGACGTGGAGGTATTTAACCCTTACCGCCTCTACGGCGTAATCAGCATGTTTAATCCCGAAGCTGTTGCCGATATCAACCTCATTACGGGAGGTTTTCCTGCGCGCTATGGCGACAGGCTTTCTGCTGTTCTGGACGTAACTAACCGCGAAGGGCCAAGGAATGCCGGCTTTAAGGGGAACATAAATGCCTCTATTGTGGACGCCAACCTGGTGCTGGAAGGCAAAAACCCGTTCAGTGTCCCGGGCAGCTGGATCATAAATTCAAGGCGTACTTATTACGACCTTATAATTGAGCCTTTCGTAAAGAAAGCCGGCCTTGTTGAAGAGAATACATCGTTCCCGAACTTCTATGACTTTCAGGGTAAGCTTGCCTTCGGCCCTTTCGGCGGGCACAGGTTCCTTCTTAACGGTATTATTTCAAGGGACGGTGTGAACGTTATTAGCGGAAAAAAACGTAAAACCCCCGACAGCGTAAGCGTGCAGGACTTAAGCCGCAACGACCTGGCTTCCTTTGCATGGCATTACTCACCCTCAAAAAGACTACTTAACAAATTTATTGTGTCCTGGTATAAAAATTCCGGCGACTCGCAGCTGGAGGCGGCTTTCCTGGATCCCTCCTTGAACCGCGATAAATTCAATGACGCTGTACCCGATACCATTTCTTCTTACCTGCTGGGAATTGGAGTTACTTCATCTTTCTTTTTCAGAAAATACTCCTACGACGATAAATTTACCTATCTATGGGGCAGCAACCAGCTTGAGGCTGGTGTGGGATTGGATCAGATGAGGACAACCATAGATTTTAACTTCAATCTTTCCCCCGCGCTGAAGGCTTTTATTGAATCAAATGGCGGCTTCAGGTCCATACCGACAGACATAAAAGATATCAAGGATTACTACCGCTACAGGGCGTACGTGCAGAATAATTTCAGGGTTTCTGAACGCCTCTATGTAGAGCCCGGCTTAAGAATGGATTACTACCAGATCCTTCAGAAGCCTTATCTTGCTCCCAGAATTGCCGTGTCCTACGCGCTGAACGACATTACTACCTTAAGAGCCGTGTGGGGAGTTTTCTATCAGTCGCCCGGCTATGAAAAGCTGCGCGATCAGAATATGCTCCTGGACTTCAGTCCGCAGTATACCCGCAGCCTGAGAGCCGAAAGGGCTATCCATTACGTCTTAAGTCTTGAAAGGTGGCTTAACGAGGAGTGGAGAGCCAAGGCTGAAGGCTACTATAAGAGGTTTAACAACCTGATAGTGCCTGAAAAAGTCCAGGGAAGAAATTTCTTTACCGAACCTGTACCGGGAAAAGACGCCAGATATCCTGATGCATGGACGAGGCCTGTATATGTAAGGGGAGACTCTGTTACACAGATCCCCATTAATAACTCGGACGGCGAGGCCTACGGCTTTGAATTCCTCCTGGAGAAAAGGAACATTGCAGGAAGTAATGTTCTCTCGGGCTGGATCTCCTATGCACTGGCCTTTGCAAACAGGTACGAAGACGGCATGACAATTCCTTTCCGCTACGATCAGAGGCATACCGTTAACGTTGTGCTCAGCTATGAGGTAAGCCGGAGTTTTAATATAGGACTCCGCTGGCAGTTCGGTTCAGGCTTCCCATATACAGTGCCTCTGGGAATTAAACCCAGAATTATTTTGACAGACACAAATCTGGATGGAAAGCCCGACAGCCCTGAAATTGCCACGCGGCAGAGCGGCTTAAACTCAAAGCCGCAGGTAATCTATGACGTGAACTACGGAATAAATGCCGAGCGCTACAATGCCAAAAAGCCCGACTACCACAGGCTGGACGTAAGGTTTACGTGGCTTGCGGAATTCTGGAATCTGGACTGGTCGTTTTACCTGGACGTCATAAACGTCTACAACCGTCATAACGTTGTAGGCTACAGCTACTTCATTAACGACGACCTCACGCTCGGCAGAAGGGTTAATACCATGTTCCCGATCATCCCCACCTTTGGCTTCAGCGTGAAATTCTAATTGAAAATACCTAACCTGTATTAACGTAGAGCGTAGAACGTCGAACCCGGCGAAGCCGGAACAGGGAACTATTTTCACTACTTATTTTTTATAACACTTATTATCCCGTAAACTGATATATTTGTAAGATGAATTTGAAAAAATGTTAACTTAATTTCTTTAAAGAAGGTAGTCTTTAGGCAATGACTTTATCCGTCAGCGAAATTACACGCCTTATTAAGGAGGAGCTGGAAGACAATTTCTCCTCCATCAGTATAGAAGGCGAAATCTCCAACCTGAAAAAACACGTCTCCGGCCACTGGTATTTCAATCTCAAGGATAGTAATGCCACAATATGCTGCACAATGTGGAAAGGGTTCAATAATTATGTCTTCTTCACGCCTGAAGACGGCATGAAGGTGGTTGCAAACGGCCGCATTACGGTTTATCCCCCGCGCGGGAACTACCAGCTGGAAGTGCGCAGTATGAAGCCTGCGGGAATTGGTGAACTTCAGGCGGCTTTTGAAAGGCTGAAGGCAAAGCTTCAGGAAGAGGGCCTGTTTGATGATGAATTCAAAAAACCTATACCTGCTTTCCCAAGGAAAATCGGCATCGTAACGGCAATTGACGGCGCGGCGTTAAAAGATATGATTTCCATAGCACAGCGCCGGTATCCCCTGGTGGAACTTATAGTCTATCCTGCAAGAGTCCAGGGCGAGGGCGCCGCAAAATCCATTTCCGAAGGCATTGAATGCCTGAATGAAAGAAATGACATAGATTTAATAATCATCGGGCGCGGAGGCGGATCCTTAGAGGACCTCTGGGCTTTTAATGAGGAAATTGTTGCCCGGGCTGTCTTTGCCTCATGCATCCCCCTTATCAGCGCCGTCGGCCATGAAGTGGATTTTACAATCTCAGACTTTGTGGCGGACCTCAGGGCTGCGACGCCTTCGGCTGCAATGGAAGTTGCAACACCAAGTAAGGACGACTTTTTTGCCTTTTTAGAAGAGTTTTCATTTAGAACATCCGAGAATATTTTTTATATTATAGACCGGAAAAAACGGGAAGTTGCCGGCCACCTGAAAGCCTACGGCTTCAGAGTCCCTCAGGACCTCGTACGCATAAGGACTCAGCAGACCGATAACATCCTCTACCGTATTCAGCAGAAACTTGACGGCAGGCTCTTAAGCCTGAATAACCGCCTCTCGCTCCTGGAGAAAGGGCTGGAGTCGCACGACGTCAGCAGGATATTAAAAAAGGGCTTTGTCTTGGTCAAACAGGATTCTAAATTTGTATTTCGGGCCGGCGATTTTAGGATGGACGAGCCGGCAGTGTTAAAATTCCATGATAAAGAAATTTGGGTGAATAAAAAAAACTATGAAGAAAAAAAGTGAGGGATCGTTTGAGGATATGCTCAGGCGCCTGGAGGAAATCTCCGGGATGCTCGACAGTGAATCGATAGGCCTTGACGAGGCTATAAGCCTTTATGAAGAGGGTATCGAACTTTCCAAGGTTTGCTACACAAAACTCAAGGAGGCCGAAGTAAAAGTTACCGCGCTTCGCAAAAGCCTTGAAATAGATAATGAGCCGTCAGACGGTTTTGAAGAATAATTTGTCAGGTACAATAAAATGAATGAAGATAATAAGTACAAGCTCTTATTTAATATAAATTCACCCGCAGATATTAGAAATTTTCAGATCCATGAACTTAAGATTCTGTGCCAGGAAATCAGAGACTATCTTATTGATGTGGTCTCCAGGGTAGGGGGACATTTTGGCGGCGGACTGGGAGCCGTTGAGCTTACAGTAGCACTGCATAAGGTTTTTAACACGCCAAATGACCTGATCGTCTGGGATACAGGCCACCAGGCATACCCGCACAAGGTGCTTACAGGAAGACGCGACCAGCTTGCTACAATCAGGCAGTTCCACGGAATAAGCGGATTCCTAAAAAGAGCGGAAAGCGAATATGACGCTTTCGGGGCAGGACATGCTTCCACCTCTATCTCGGCTGCACTGGGCATGGCCGCTGCACGCGACCTGAACAAGGATAATAAAAAGGTCGTTGCAATCATCGGCGACGGCGCCATGACAGGCGGTATGGCCTATGAAGCCATGAATAATGCCGGCGTTCTTAAAAGCAACCTTATCGTTGTCCTAAATGACAACAACATGTCCATTACTTCTAACGTATGGCAGTTCTCAAACTATTTTACAGAGATGATTGCACACCCTGACTACAATAAGCTGAAAGGCCAGATATGGGACTTTACAGGAAAATTTGGCCAGGGCGGTGACCGCTTAAGAAGAATGGCTGCAAGACTTGAAAACGGCCTTAAGGCCGTACTTACCCCAGGTATGCTTTTCGAAGCCCTCGGCTTCCGCTACTTCGGGCCTGTTAACGGGCACAATGTTGCACAGCTTGTAAAAATATTTGAACAGGTTAAAAATCTTAACGGACCGATACTCGTCCACGCCCTGACGCAGAAGGGCAAGGGCTACAAGCCTGCTGAAGAGGACGTGCAGAGGCTCCATGCTTCAACTCCATTTGACAAGGTTACAGGACAGGCATTCAAAAAAGCAGGCGGTGCTCCCTCATATACAAAGATCTTCGGCCAGGCGCTCGTGGAAATTGCAAAGAAAAACCCGAAAGTAGTTGGAATTACGGCTGCAATGCCTGACGGCACTGGTATAGACTTCCTGAAAAAGGAATTCCCCAAAAGATACTTCGACGTCGGTATAGCTGAAGAACACGCCGTTACTTTTGCCGCCGGTATGGCCACACAGGGCACTATTCCTGTAGTTGCAATCTATTCCACATTCCTTCAGAGGGCTTTTGATCAGATTGTACACGACGTAAGCCTGCAGCACCTGCACGTTGTTTTCGTCCTCGATAGGGCGGGCCTCGTTGGGGCAGACGGACCAACACACCACGGCGCATTTGACCTTTCATACCTGAGACTGATTCCCGATATGGTAATCATGGCTCCGAAGGATGAGGCCGAACTGAGAAATATGATCTATACTGCTACTGAATATAAAAACGGACCCGTTGCAATCCGCTATCCAAGGGGTAACGCACTCGGAGTCGAGCTGAAAGAAGGTTTTGAAGAAATCCCTGTCGGTAAGGCTGAACAGCTGACCAGGGGCGGGGACTGTTGTTTGCTTGCAGTCGGGTCAATGGTTGACTACTCCCTGAAGGCCGCTGAAATGCTTCTTCGGGAAGGGATCGCCTGTGAGGTCGTTAATATGCGCTATATAAAACCTCTTGACGCAGATATGCTTGACGAGGTTGCCTCACGCCATAACAAGATCATTACACTCGAAGAAAATACAATTGCAGGAGGCTTCGGAAGCGCTGTAGCTGAGTATTTTATCGACAAGAATTATAAGAACGATATTCTGAGGATTGGAATGCCCGACAAGTTTGTAGACCACGGCACACAGGCTGAACTGCACAAAATGCTTGAAATGGATGCTGAGGGTGTTGCGGGCAAAGTGAAACTTTTTCTTAAGGGCCATGCTGATCATGCACTCGGCAAATTAGCATGAAAGAACTATAAACTACAGTAAGCAATAGCGAGAAAGCAATAGCGAGAAAGCAATAGCGGTTTTTATTCTGATAAAAAAGAAAAACATTCTATGAAAGCGAAGATCCTGCTGGCAGACGACGAAAAGGATATTGTTGAATTCCTTGAATATAACCTTGCCCTGGAGGGCTTTGATGTTATTACCGCTTACGACGGCAAAGAGGCGCTTGAGAAACTCTCGCAAAAGCCTGACCTGATTATCCTGGACGTCATGATGCCGAAGTTTGACGGCTTTGAGGTCTGCCGCCAGATAAGGAAAAACGAACAGTTCTCAACAACACCTGTCATATTCCTTACGGCTAAGTCTTCTGAAGTAGATGAGATCAAAGGCCTCGAACTGGGTGCAGACGACTTTATAGGGAAACCTATCTCGCCCAAGAAACTGGTTGCACGCGTAAAGTCTAACCTAAGGAAATCTGAACTTCAGGCCTCCGAAGGCACCAGCCTCCCGGCAGGGGAAAACCCCGTCATTAAAATTGGCCCCCTTGAAATCAACCGCGACAAGTATGAAGTGCTCCTCGAAGGAGAGACAATCATATTCCCCCGCAAGGAATTCGAGATCCTGAGCTATCTGGCATCAAAACCGGGAAAGGTATTCGGGCGCGAGGCAATACTGCACGACATCTGGGGCACCGACGTACTGGTGGTCGACAGGACTATAGACGTCCACATAAGAAAGATCAGGGAGAAACTTACAGATTATGCAGACATGATCGAAACAATTAAAGGAGTCGGCTATCGTTTCAGAAATCCTGCCTAAAGTTAAAAGAAACCTCGTCTTCTCCGGAGCCATTCTTAAAGAAGTTACTTTTCTAAGCGGACTTCTCCTTTTAGTCCTGTTCATTTTAATTCCGGATGGCTCCAGCCGCTGGATAATTACAATTTCAATCCTGACCTTCAGCCTTCTGCTCCTCTATTTCCTCGGGGAAAAGAGATTCCGGGAGCTTAATTCAATTGAAGCTGTAATTCATGCCATTAGAAAAGACATGATAAAATCTGCCGAAGACATCTACCTGGATAAAGGGCTTTTAAGCCTGCAGAAAGAGGTTAAGAAAATGTTCCTGCGCCTGCAGAACGATATTAACTACCTGAAGCGCCTGGAGAAAGTAAGAAGCGAATTCCTGGGCAATGTTTCTCACGAATTAAGGACGCCTATATTTACCATACAGGGCTTTATTGAAACCCTGCTCGACGGCGCAATAGACGACCCCAGGGTAAACAGAAGTTTTCTTGAAAAGGCAGCCAGGCACACCGAAAACCTGAATAACCTCTTAAGCGACCTGATCGATATATCAATGATCGAATCCCATGAGATGCACCTGAGCTTCAGGTATTTTAAGCTGAACGAATTCCTTGACTCGGTTCTGCAGGAGCTTTTACCCCTTGCAGAGGATAAGAAACTTTCACTTAAGCTTGTCCCAATTAGGGAGGACCTCAAGGTTTACGGCGACAAAATGAGGCTTAAACAGGTGCTAGTAAACCTCATCGGTAACGCAATTAAATACACAGACGAGGGCACGGTTGAATTAAGCGCCGAAGAAGAGGAAAACCTGGTCAGGATCGTTGTCAGGGATACCGGTATCGGAATTTCCAAGCGCGATCTTCCGCGCATATTTGAAAGGTTTTTCAGGGTGGATAAGGACCGCTCCCGCACGGCCGGGGGAACAGGCCTGGGCCTTGCAATTGTAAAACACATAGTTGAAGCCCACGGCTCAACGGTGGACGTGATGAGCGTTCCGGGAATTGGCTCGCAGTTTTCCTTCAGGCTGAAGAAGTAAGCCGCTAAGGCTGAAAAAGTAGGCCCCATGGGCAGCACCATAGAAAAATAAAACTATGGAATTCCTTATGAGGAAATTTTATAATAAGTACAATCGATAATTTTTTTAGCAGTAAATGTGGAGAGGATAAAATGTCTGAACTGACAGAATCAAAAGAATGGAAGGATTTAGAGGAACATCAGAAGAAAATTGCAGGCATGCAGATGAGAAAGATGTTTGAAGAAGATCCGGAGCGCTTTAATAAGTTTTCTTTGGAATTTAACGATATACTTCTGGATTATTCCAAGAACAGAATAACAGAAGAAACCATGAGCCTTCTTCTTCGCCTTGCAGAGTCCAGCGGCCTGAAGAGCTGGATTGAGCGTATGTTCACGGGCGAAAAAATCAACATAACCGAAAACAGGGCTGTTCTCCATACAGCGCTCCGCAACCGCTCCGGGCGCCCGGTTATGGTAGACGGAAAAGACGTAATGCCGGAGGTTAAGCGTGTGCTTCTGCAGATGCGTAAATTCAGTGAGGAATTAAGATCGGGACGGTGGAAAGGCTACACGGGAAAAGAAATTAAGGACGTCGTAAACATCGGCATCGGGGGCAGCGACCTGGGCCCCGTCATGGTTACAGAAGCCTTAAAGCCTTACGCCAAGCCGGGGCTAAATGTCCACTTCGTATCCAACGTGGATGCTACCGATATAGCCGAAGTGCTGAAGAAAGTTGACCCTGAGACTACACTTTTTCTTATTGCATCAAAAACTTTTACCACGCAGGAAACCATTACAAATGCAAATACGGCAAGAAGCTGGTTCCTGGATAAAGCCAAAAACGAGTCTGAAATTGCAAAGCATTTTGCGGCACTTTCAACAAATGAAAAAGAGGTTAAAGCCTTCGGCATAGATCCAAAGAACATGTTCGAGTTCTGGGACTGGGTAGGTGGAAGATACTCCCTCTGGTCGGCAATAGGCCTTTCAATTGCAGTCTATATCGGCATGGATAATTTCGAGGAACTCCTCCAGGGTGCTTACGAAATGGATGAACACTTCCGTACTGCTCCTTTTGAGAAGAATATGCCTTTAATACTCGCTCTACTGGGAATATGGTACAATAATTTCTTCAATGCAGAGACCTATGCCATTTTGCCATACGACCAGTATCTGCACCGTTTCCCGGCCTATTTTCAGCAGGGGGACATGGAAAGTAACGGCAAAAGCGTTTCGCGCCAGGGCAGAAGAGTGGATTATTCCACGGGACCTATCGTCTGGGGCGAGCCCGGTACAAACGGCCAGCACGCATTCTACCAGCTCATTCACCAGGGGACAAAGCTTATTCCGGCAGATTTCATCGCCCCGGTGGAAACGCATAATGAACTTGGAGAGCATCACAAGATACTCTTATCCAACTTTTTTGCCCAGACTGAAGCCCTTATGAAAGGTAAAACCCCCGGGGAAGCCCGTCGGGAACTGGAAAAAGGCGGCCTGAAAGGGGAGGCACTAGAAAAACTCCTTCCGCACAAGGTCTTCGAAGGTAATAAACCCAGTAACTCAATTTTGCTTAAAAAAATAACACCCCGCTCGCTTGGGGCCCTTATTGCACTCTATGAGCAGAAGATATTTTCGCAGGGGATTATCTGGAACATCAACTCATTCGACCAGTGGGGAGTTGAGCTCGGAAAACAGCTCGCAAAGGCTATTTTGCCCGAACTAAAGGGTGAAGGGGAAGTGACTTCGCACGACTCTTCGACAAACGGCCTTATAAATTATTTCAAGCGCGAAGGAAATTAGGCCTAAAATAAAGGGATAAGTAGAAAATCCAGCAGGGGCAAAATAAAAAAGTTGAAAAACAGTGGAAATTATGCGTACTTTAGTAGAATGAAAAATTAGAGTCGGTGCTGATAAATAATTTCCTGCAGGGTAATTGACTTATTAGGCTCTATTTTATATATTTACATTCTTAAAATAGATCAATTGGAGGATTTTTTGATGTTTGCCGTCGTAGATATATTAGGGCAGCAGTTTAAGGTTACCGAAAAAGCCAAATATTATGTTCCAAGACTGAAGGCTGATGCTGACACAGAAATTACTTTCGACTCAGTCCTTTTGTTTGCCGATGATAACGGAACAAAAGTTGGCAGCCCCTTGCTGGATGGTGTAAAGGTTCAGGCAAAAGTGCTTGAGCACCTTAAAGATGATAAAGTGATTGTTTTTAAGAAGAAGAGAAGAAAAGGCTACAGAGTTAAAAACGGTCACAGACAATTATTAAGCAGAATTGAAATAACAAAGATAGGTTAATATCCGGAGGTAAATTATGGCTCATAAGAAGGGGCAAGGTTCTTCCAGGAACGGTAGAGATAGTAATGCCCAAAGGCTTGGGGTTAAGAGATTTGGTGGTGAGCTGGTTTCAGCCGGTTCTATACTGGTAAGGCAGAGAGGCACCAAGCTTCATCCCGGCGTCAACGTTAAAAAAGGAAGTGATGATACACTGTTTGCTGTGGTTGATGGTTATGTGAAATTTGAAACCAAGCGCGATGACAGAAAATATGTTAATGTTTTTCAGCCCGAGCAAAAGTAATTGAATAAAAAAATCCACCGCCCTTTTGGGACGGTGGATTTACTTCCTTGCATCTTTTCTTCTTACAAACCTAATCTTTCCATATCTTCAACAAGCGATTTCACTGAACTAACTGAATTATCCAAAGCCGCTTTTTCTTCTTCTATTAAAGATAACTCTATTACTCTTTCGACACCCTGTTCACCAAGAACTGCAGGAACGCCTACGTAGTATCCGTTTACACCGAACTCACCGTTTAAGTATGCGCAGACTGGAAGCAGGCGCTTTTCATCTTTAAGAATTGCTTCTGCCATCGACACTGCTGCACTGGCTGGTGAATAGAAAGCTGAACCTGTCTTAAGAAGCTTTACAACCTCTCCGCCGGCCATCTTCGTCCTCTCAACCATCTTGTTCATTACCTCTTTGGCCTTTTCCTTGTCGTTATACTTCCTTTCAAGCATTTCCATTACAGGAATACCGTTGACGTTAGCGTATCTTACAAGCGGTACCATCGTATCACCATGGCCGCCAAGAACCATTGCGTTGACATCCTTTACGGAAACGCCTAATTCCCAGGCAATAAAGGTCGAAAAACGGGAGGAATCCAGAACGCCTGCCTGTCCCAGCACGCGGTTGTGAGGAAATCCTGTAACCTTCTGGAACAATGTAACCATTGCATCAAGTGGATTTGAAATAATTATAGCAATGGCATTCGGGGCATATGTACGGACTCCTTCGGCAACAGATTTCATGATCTTGGCATTTGTAACCAGTAAATCATCGCGGCTCATACCTGGCTTGCGGGGTAAACCGGCAGTAACAACTACAATGTCTGAATCCTTTATGGCTTCGTAACTGTTGGCTCCGGAAATATTGACGTCAAAACCGTCAACGCGTGAAGCTTCAGCAATATCAAGTGTCTTGCCCTGGGGCAGATCTTCAACGATATCAAAAAGTACAACGTCGGCTAATTCCCTGAGGGCAATCAGCTGTGTAAGTACACCGCCGATTTGTCCGCCGCCTATGAGTGCAATTTTTTTTCTTGGCATTTATTTTTCTCTCCCATTTTAAATTATTTGTGAAATGCGAATCGGGATATTTTTATCCAAATTCTAAATGAATATATCAATAAAAACAGCCCTTTTCAATAATAAGAAGCATGCTTTTTGATGAAAATTAAAGAGGGGTAGAAAAATTGATGCCAGGCACAGCCTTACGGCGCCCGGCTTTCGGAATGACTGGCCTTATTAAGCCTGGAAAACTTATCTTTTACTGAATTTCATCGAGAGCACAAGCTCGGTTCCCTCAGGCGTGAAATTGTATTTGACCTCGTCCATGCAGCTTTTCATGATGTAAAGCCCCCGGCCGCTGTCGCGGAATATGTTCTCCGGCGCCGTGGGGTCCGGAACTTCCTCAGGGTTAAAGCCCCTGCCTTCATCTTTTATGTAGACCGTAAGGGATGTGTCTTCGAGCTCAACTCTGAGTCTCACCTTTTTATCCGAGGAGGCTTTGTTCCCGTGAAGCATGGCGTTTGAAATTGCTTCATTTACGGCAAGCAGGAGGTTGTTTAAGTGTGTCCTGTCCATTTTTGCCCCGGAAGAAATTTCTTCTAAAAACTCTTCTACCAGAGGCAGCTTGTTAGGATCGCTGTTGATCTCAAGATGGTATGTTTCTTTGGACAAAGTTTTCCTCTTTGGATAAAATAAGACAGCTTAAAATAACAAAAAATTTAATATTTTCAACCGGCTAAAATTCCCAGTTCAGCTGCATGTTCATATTGGGGAGCTCCCGCCTTGCCCGGTCTGCCCTGATGAACTCATACCAGCCGTAAAGCCTCAGGTTCAGCCTCTGATTTAATAGCAGCAGAACCTCCGTTACAGGACCGATGCTGCGGTAATCCGATTCCCGTTTTTTAATTTTATTCTGGAATGAAAAGGTCTTTAATGTAAGATATCTTATACCCGTTCCCAGCGAAAGGCCATTAAACCTGTAGCTTACCTTCGGCTCAAAATAGATCTCTTCCAGATTGCGCGCCGGCTTGCCCGCAAAGCGATCCCAGTTGAAATCCCCCTGCTCGGAAAACTTAAGGTATCCGAAGACGTTGAAGGCAAGCTTTTTTGCAAGCATTATTGTCGTGGAATCCTGCATTGACATCTGCCTGAATGAAAAGCTCCGGAAATTCTGGCTAACATCCTCATAGTCGTAAACCGTATAGTTGGCAGAGACCTCAAAAGTGTTTCTTGACGTAATGGCCGGTCCTCTATAGTCGCCTCCGGTTGAGAGCTTTAAGAACCTCATGAAATTATTGTTTGAGCTCCTTTCGGCAAAAACGTAAACCACGTGGTTGAGGTTTGCCTCAAGGTTTAGGAAAGTGTCGAAATAATGAGTGAGCTTTTTCAGGTACAAAACGCGGAATATCGACATCAGCTCGTCGCGGTCATCAAAGTTCTCCTCACTCGGCGTGTCGTAGCGGAGCTTGTTATGAAACAGGCTTAGTGTCAGAAGATCAGTCTCTGAGAGCCTCAGGTTTCCTGTTAAAGACAGTGTGATTTTTGTTGCTATATTGTTTTTCTGCCCTTCCAGGCGTACCCTTTCTTCGTATGATTTAATTCTTTCTTCCTGCTGGAAAACATTCGTCTCTTCTATTTTTTTTACGACGTGCTTTTCATCCCTCTCGGAATAGCTCATCCTGAATGCTCCGTCGAAAATGGATGTCCTGTAGGCCGTGTTGGATTCAAGCTCAAGCCTGAATTCATCAACCCTGACGTCAAAAAGTGAAGGGGAGGTGATGCTTAATACACGGTAGCGCGTATCCCTGTCCACATTTCTCCAGATGGCCCTTCCCGCCAGCTCGAAAGAAAATTCATCTGAAGCCTTGTTGTAAAGAAACCTGTCCTGTAGGAAGTAGTTTGTCTCAATGCGCGACTGTATGTTGTTAATAATATGAAACTGTGCTGCTGAAATGGAATCTGCGCTGAAATAAAAGTCCTTCCTGTTCTGAACGTAGTAAGCCCCGAGAATATTACCGAACGGGCCGCCAAGGTCGTTATTGACCGAAGCGTTAAACATCCTGATCGTGTTTTTCCTGGGCGAAATATCCTCGTTCTGGAACTTAAAAAGTGAAGATATGCTCATCTCGGGCAAAGACAGATTATCTGCAAGCCCTTCAATGCCGTAAATTGCTCCGTAGTCGTATTCCCCGATCTGATTGTTATTTGAGTATCCTATGGAAGGAGTAACATAAACCCGATCAAGGGGACTAAGCTTCATATAGAACGACCCGTTTAAGATTGAAGCCTGGTTAAGGTCAATTTTCCTGTTGTCGGACAATATGTCATTATTGGCCTGGACTCCAAGGCTCATATAGCCGGTCAGAGGATATTCGGTAATAAAGGACAGGTACTGCTCGTCTTTAATGTTCTTGGGGCTGCCCTGTATCAAAGTTGAATTATAGCTTTCATTTATGCCGAAGAAAAGTTTACCGAACCTCCTTCCGAAATTTAACGAGGTGCCGAGATTATATGTGCTGAGAAGCTTGTCGAACTTTGTGCTGAAAAGGTTCCTTTCCCACAAGGACGTACTAAAGCTTAGGCTGTCAGGATTGCTCTGTGCAAAAGCAGAAGCTGAAAGCAGAATTATAAGGATAAATATAATTCCTGTACGTTTCAAGGTCCTCAGGGTCTTATTGTAAAGTTATATAATGCGGATATACTGTTAGGTTCACTATTGCCATTTGAATAAGTAACAATGCGCCAGTAATAAACAGTATTTGTATTTAACTGTATGCCGTCAATTTTTACCCGTATGCTGTCGTTTGTAACACTGCTGTCAAACTCCCGGCTCCAGATTTCACCGAAGTACTCATTTGACTGCAGTACTATTTTGTAGTGTGCGGGAACGGATATCCCTTTGATAATAAAATTGTCAAAGTAGTCCACCTGTCTTCCGTTGGCAGGGAATAGTGCTTCCGGAATCCCAAGTATCATGTCTGAAACCTCGTTGCCGGCCTTGCTCTTAAGCCCACCTTTATCTGTGGTAATCAGCTTATAATAATATGTCACATAGGGCTTCAGGTTCTGACGGTCCAGAAACTGCGGGCCGCTGGCATTCCCGATAAAATTATCACTGCCCGGCGTAAAGCCCTCGGATTCGCCTCTATAGACCTCATAGCCTGAAATATCCCCTTCTTGATTAGGCTCCCATTTTAAGAAGACAGAAAGTGAATCGATCCAGTTCCTTGCATTAACCACAAGCGTAATGACTTCTCTTGGGGCGTTAATGTTTATCGGGCGTGCCCTTAAAAGTGAAGTCTGCTGGCTTTCCTTGCCGCTCATGTCCAGAGCTGAAACTTTATAATAATAGGTCGAGTCGTATGAAAGAGAATCGTCATAAAAGTAAGAGTCGGAAGTAAAAAATACCCTTTTGAGCCTTAGGGAATCATTTACCCCCTTATAAACATAATAGCCTTTCAGGTTGGGCTCCGCATTTGGCCTCCAGTCAATAAGAACGCTCCCGTCGTGGGCTGCAACCACCTGAGGCACCGCGGGTACCGCAGGTGGAAGGCCCGTATCAGGCTCACTTACAGATGTATCCCTCTGACAGCCGTAGATAAACAGTGCCATGAACACGCAGGCGAAGGCCTTAAACTTCAAAGACGTCTCCTTTTTCAGGAATAGTTATTTTGTTATAACCGATCGATCTTAACCGGGAGCAGAATTTTTCCTGCTGGTCAAAGTCGCCGTGAACAAGAAACAGATTCTGAACCCTGTCTTTATCAAACTGGTTGAAGTAGCTTAAGAGTTCATTTGAATCGGCGTGGGCGCTTAAGGAGTTCATTACAACTACTTCGGCCTTGAGCTGATATTCTTCTCCAAATATCTTAACAACCGGTTCATGTTCAACTATCTTACGGCCAAGCGTATTTTCTGCAGAGTAACCGACAATTAATATAATATTATTCTCATTCTCAATGTTATTTGCAAGGTGGTGAAGTATTCTTCCTGCTTCGGCCATGCCTGAGCTGGCCATAATCATGCACGGGCCCTCAATAGAGTTGAGTTTCTTTGAATCCTCAACGTCTTTGATGTAAGTTAGCTTGTTAAAGCCGAAGGGGTCCTTGTTCTGTATAAGGTACTGCGAAATTTCAAAATCAAAGCACTCGCTGTGCAGGCGGAAAATGTCCGTGGCATTAACAGAAAGAGGGCTGTCCACATAGATCGGGATCCTTTCAGCCATTCCCTTTTCAAAAATGTTGTTCAGCCAGTATACCATCTCCTGCGTACGCCCGACGCTGAAAGAGGGCACAATGATCTTGGCTTTTCTTTTGACTGCCTTATTTATTACTTCAGCGAGCTTCTGCTCCGTTTGCCCGGCGTTGTCGTGGAATCTTCCGCCGTAAGTTGATTCGGAAATTATAAAGTCCGCATCCGGCATTTTCTCCGGGTCCCTTAGTATTGGCATGTTCGCCCTTCCAAGGTCACCTGTGTATCCAAGGTTTACTATCCTTCCGTTTTCATTAAAGACAAGAAACGATATGGCAGAACCCAGAATATGGCCCGCCTCAAAGAAGGTAAGCTTAATTTCAGGCGTCAGAAAGAATTCCCGGTGGTAATTAAGCCCAACGAACCTCTTTATTGTTTCCTCCACGTCTTCCATTGTGTAAAGAGGCGTAAATGGGTTCTGTCCTTTTTTCCTGCGTTTCTTGTTTACGTACTCAACATCCTTCTGCTGAATAAAGGCGCTGTCGCGCAGCATAACTGAAGCCAGGTCGCGCGTGGCGAAGGTGGAATATATATTCCCCTTAAATCCATTCTTTACCAGGTTCGGAAGGTTGCCTGCGTGATCGATGTGTGCATGAGAAAGAATGACAAAATCAATTTCCGCAGGATCGAACATGTCGAAATTCTTGTTTATTTCATAGGCCAGTTTTCTTTTGCCCTGGTACATGCCGCAATCCAGGAGAAAAGAGGTTCCGTTGGCCTTTACCAAATGCATGGAGCCTGTTACTGTACGGGCAGCTCCTATAAAACTGATCTGCATAGTACTCCTATTTTAGGTTTTAATCTATCCAAAGTTAATAAGAGATTCAATGTTGTGACAAGGAAAATTTTATGAATAAAAATAGCTGAGTGCCCCGGAAGCCCGTATGAACAGGGCATTTGCATTATTCTTTATTATAAATATATTACCTGAAAGACGGGTAATAAAAGAAAGTGTCATAAGTCAAGGATATGAGAAGATGATGAAATTTAATGGTTCTAATAGTGCGGGGGCAAAATTTTCAGAAGGTAAGTTAATAAGAGGGGGCAGGTTAATTAGCTTTTTGGCGGGTGCCTTAATGGCACTTGGCGCAATTTACCTGTTCAGCAATTTTTCTGAAGTTAAAAAGTCCTACGGCTTTATTACATCACCTCAGGAATATCCGCAAAAGTATCAGATCATTTCACCCGTCGTGCCGGACAAAATTGACTTCTGCGGTGAGGCGGTCCCGCTTAACAATATGTTTGTAAGGGAGAGGTTTGAGCGCGAACTGATCGTGAATACTTATTATCACTCGGCCACTCTTTTGGGCATTAAGCGCGCAAACAGATGGTTCCCCGTTATTGAACCGATATTAAAGAAAAACGGAGTACCGGAGGATTTCAAGTACCTGGTTGTAATAGAAAGCAATTTTGAACACCTCATCTCTCCGGCCGGCGCCGTGGGCTTCTGGCAGTTTACACAGGCTGCCGCCGAACGCTACGGCCTGCAGGTTGATACGGAAGTTGACGAACGCTACAATGTGGAAAAGTCGACGCAGGCAGCCTGCGATTTCCTGAAATACAGCTATAACCAGTTCCATACCTGGACCCTAACGGCGGCATCCTACAATATGGGACTTACCGGAATCTCGAAACAGCAGGAAAGGCAGAAACAAAAAAACTATTACAACCTCCTCTTAGGTGAGGAGACCTCGCGCTATATAGCAAGGATACTGGCGGTAAAGTCTATATTTTCGCGTCCCGCAGACTACGGCTACCTCGTAAAAAAAGAGGACCTTTATCCCGCCCTCGACTTCGATGAAGTAAAGGTTACTTCCGACATCCCAAATCTTGCTGATTTTTCAATGCAGCACGGAATAAACTACAAGCTCCTTAAGATCTTTAACCCGTGGCTTAGGGAAAACAGCCTTACGGTAAAAGGCGGAAGGCAGTACATAATTAAAATTCCGAAAAAAGGAAGCGTTGAGGCGATCAGCGAGGGGTAAAATTATATTTTTTACACCCCGGGCTTTTATAAATTCCCCGCATGATTTTTTAAGAAATAATTTCTTGAAAGATGTCAGGAGCTTCTGTAATTTAAGGCCATTAAATGATATTAATCTCTTTTTAAGATCTCAGGAATAGCTATGAGTAAAGATTCAAAAAACGGGGGGATTTCAAGAAGGAAATTCCTGCAGGGCGTTGGCTCCGGCATAATTGGGACGTATGTCCTGACGCCCACAATTGCATCGGCCTCGGAAAAGCTCACGAAGAACGCTGAAAAGCTTAAGCTTACAGTGCCCGTTTCAATGACCGTAAACGGAAAAGGGGTGCATCTTCAGATAGAACCTCAGACTACGCTTGTTGAAGTTCTGCGCAATCAGCTTGGGCTTACAGGCACCAAGGTCACCTGCAACAACGGGGAGTGCGGCGGATGCACTGTCCTGATGGATAACAAAGCCGTTTATTCGTGCCACATCCTGGCCCTTGATTGTGCGGGAAAAGAGATCACTACAATAGAAGGCCTCATGACGGGAGAAAAGCTCCATCCGATCCAGGAAGCCTTTATTGAGCATGACGGCCTCCAGTGCGGATTCTGCACGCCGGGACAGATCATGGCGGCACAGGCTTTGCTCCTGAATAACCCAAAACCCTCGAGGCAGGAGGTGCTGGAAGGCATGTCGGGAAACATTTGCCGCTGCGCGGCTTACCCCAGCATCATAGAGTCCGTGCTTGCTGCAGCTGAAAAGACCTCAGGCAGCACAACCACAATGAAATAAACCTCATGACCGCTGAAAATTTCCCGGCAGACTGTCAGGTGAGATTTTTCAGGGAATAAGATTTTTCTAGAAATTTATCAAAGCAAATTTGATCTCTCTTAAATGGAGGAGCAATGGCTCATAAAATTGTAAAGTCCAGGTACTTTGGAGACGAGGGTTTAATTGAAACCATGGCCGAGGTGCCTGCTGATAAACTGAAAGCCTGGGGCCCGGGGACAGAATTAAAAATAGTAGGCAAGCCCGTTTCGCGCCTGGATGGATATGAGAAGGTTAGCGGAAGAGCGGTTTTTACATTTGACGTTATTCTGCCAAGAATGACTTATGCAAAGATGCTACGCGCTTCGGTGCCTCACGCCAGAATAAAAAATATCGACACCTCAAAGGCTGATGACCTCCCCGGAGTATTAAAAATTCTTACGCTTAAAAATTGTCCTAAAATTCCGTGGCACTGGGGTACAACGGCGTTGTTCGATGAGGAAGTAAGATACGAGGGTGACGAGGTTGCCTGCGTGGTGGCCGAAACCGGGCAGATTGCTGAAGAAGCCTTAGGCCTTATTAATGTTCAGTATGAAACGCTCCCATTTGTTACCGACCCTGCATTGGCAATGAAAACTGATGCCCCAAAGGTCCACGGCTGGGGGAACATTATTGACGAAAAACCGTCGGTCTACTCGAGGGGAGACGTTGAAAAGGGCTTCCGTGAATCCGACGTCACCTTTGAAGACACATACTCTACACAGATTGTTGTGCATAACCCGACTGAGCCTCACTGCAGCGTGGCAGCCTGGGAAAACGATAAGCTTACGGTGTGGGATTCCACACAGGCCGTCTTTGCAGTAAGAGACACTATTGCCAAAAGCCTTTCAATGCCTGAAAGCAAAGTGCGCGTGATAAAGAAGTATATGGGCGGCGGATTCGGAAGCAAACTTGAGGCCGGAAAGTACTCCGTCATTGCCGCCATTTTGTCCAAAGAAATCGGAAGGCCTGTAAGAATTGCCCTGGACAGGAAAGAGATGAACCTCTCTGCGGGCAACAGACCCGACTCCGTGCAGAAGCTGAAAGCCGGGGCAAGGAAAGACGGAACTCTAGTGGCTTTAAGCCAGTCTTCCTACGGGAACGTCGGGGCCTACCCGAACGGCGCCGACTGCAGCACACCACTCAGGACTTTATACAAGTGCCCTAACGTTCAGACTGAGGAGTACAGTGTTCTTACAAACTTAGGGCGCTCCAGAGCCTACCGGGCCCCGGGGCACGTGCAGGGAACATTTGCCTTTGAATCCTTAATGGATGACCTGGCAGAAAAGCTTGGTATGGATCCCCTGGAATTAAGAAAAAAGAATTTTACGGAAGTTGATCCCGAATCCGGAAGGCCGTATACCAGTAAACGCATTCTTGATGCCTACCTTCAGGGCGCAAAGGCTATAGGCTGGAATGAAAAAAGAAAACCCGCGGGTTCGGAAAAAGGACGCTTCAGACGCGGCATCGGAATGGCTTCCCAGATCTGGTGGGGAGGCGGCGGACCTCCGGCATACTGCACAATTAAACTCAACCAGGACGCCAGCGCGCACGTCTTAGCCGGAACACAGGACCTGGGGACGGGTACATACACTTATCTTGCACAGATAACTTCTGAAGTGCTCGAAATACCGCTAGAAAAAATTCAGGTTACTTTAGGGGATACGGAAACCTGCCCCTACTGCGGCTTAAGCGGCGGAAGCCTTACGGCTCCAAGCGTTTCACCTGCGGTGCGCGATGCAGCCGAACAGATGAAGATGAAACTCATCTCTGCTGCCTCGGCAATCCTTGAAACTGCTGAAAGTAACATTAAATATTCCGAAGGGAAGATGTCAAAGCTTGACGATCCCGCAAAGACTATTACTGTCAGCGAAGTCATTGGTGAGATGCACGAAAGAGTCCTCGTAACTACGGGCGCAAGGGAGGCAAATCCTGAGGGCTACGAAATAAACTCCTTCGGAGCCCAGTTTGCCGAGGTTGAAGTGGATACCTGGACCGGAAAGGTGCGTGTAATTAAAATTGTAGCGGCGCACGACATTGGCCGCGTCTTAAACCATAAGACGCTCTTAAATCAGTTCCACGGCGGGATCATTCAGGGGGCGGCCTATGCACTCCTGGAAGAGAGAGTTGTGGACGAGTATACGGGAAAGGTCCTGACAACAAACATACACGACTATAAACTTCCCACAGTTCAGGACACGCCGGAAATTGAGCTCATTGTTGTAAGCGAGAGCGATCCCTTGATCAGTAATACGGGCGTAAAGGGAATTGGCGAGCCGGCAATAATTCCCACAGCAGGCGCAATTGCAAACGCAGTCTATAACGCATTAGGCATCAGAATAAAAAGCCTGCCTATTACGCCCGACAAGGTGCTCATGGCTCTAAGTGAAAAAATTTAACCGGAGTTAATGATGAAAAGTTTTAATTATACACAGCCCAAAAGCCTTAAGGAAGCTTCCACACTTCTTAAAAAGAAGACTAAGGATGCTGTCTTTTTTGCCGGAGGCACCGACGTGCTCGGGCTCCTTAAAAATAATATAATTAGCCCTGATGAAGTGGTAAACCTGAAATCCATCCCGGATTTAAGCTATATCAGGTATACCAGCGGCAAAGGGCTCCAGATAGGCGCTCTGACAAGTCTTGCCGGGATCGCGGAAAATCCGTTAATAAAAGAAAAGTACACGGTTCTGCGCCAGGCTGCTCTTGAAGTCGCCTCCCCGCAGCTCAGAAACCTGGCAACACTCGGCGGCAACCTCTGCCAGCGCCCCCGGTGCTGGTATTTCAGGGAGGATTTTCAATGCCTGAGAAAAGGCGGGGATATGTGCTACGCATTTGAAGGGCAGAATAAGTACCACTGCGTAACCGGCGGCGGCCCCTGCTTTATTGTTCACCCTTCGGATATGGCTGTGGCTCTCATTGCTCTGGATGCAAAACTGACCATCTACGCTGACAAAAAAACGAGAACAGTTCCGGTTAAGGACTTTTTCCTCCTGCCTGAAGATGACTACAGGCGTGAAAATATACTGAAAGATGGCGAAATAGTGACTGAAATAACTGTCCCTGAGCTTCCTGAAGGCTCAAAGACCTCTTACCTGAAATTTAAGGAGCGCGGCGTGTGGGATTTTGCCGTTGTAAGCGTGGGCGCCGTTGTTAAAACTTCAGCGGGCAGGATTACTTCCGGAAAATTATCCTTTGGAGGCCTTGCGCCCATTCCCTGGCTGGATGAGGCTTTGAACGCTAAGCTTATGGGACTAGAAGCAAATGAGGATTCTGTTGCCCTTTTTGCCTCAGAAGTCCTGAAGAAAGCTGAAGCTTTGTCCAAAAATGAATATAAAATCCCTCTTGCAAGAAATCTCACAAAAAGGATTCTGCTGGAACTGACAGCTTAGGCTTATTTATATGCGGGACCCTCAGAGGTCCCGCTTCATTAACCTCGTCCCCGTTTTTTCATATCTGTTGTGGTTTGCCTTTTCTATAGCGATTCACTAAAATTTCATGTAAATTAGGCTATTAAATTATTTTTACACAGTACTAAGCTTACAGAATAGCTATAATTTGATCGATTTTAGATTATTAAATAAAGATTCAAAATCAAAGGCACGGGCAGGATACTTTGAAACAGGGCACGGAAGGGTTGAAACTCCTATTTTCATGCCCGTTGGTACACAGGGAACAGTAAAGGCGGTAAACCAGAATCTGCTGGAGACTGACGTTAAGGCACAGATTATACTGGGAAATACTTACCACCTTTATCTTAGGCCGGGAACTGAGATTCTTGAAAAAGCAGGCGGCCTGCACCGCTTCATGAACTGGAATAAGCCTGTCTTAACCGACAGCGGCGGCTTTCAGGTCTATAGCCTCTCGGACCTGAGGAAAATGAGAAGTAACGGCGTTGAATTCCGTAGCCATCTGGATGGCTCAAAACACTTCTTTACCCCTGAGAAGGTAATTCAGATTGAAAGAAGTATCGGTTCTGATATAATGATGCCTTTGGACGAATGTACCCCTTTCCCGTGCGATTACGAATACGCAAAGAAATCCAAGGAACTGACCAGCTGCTGGGCGGCTCTGAATAAAGAGGCTTTTGAGAAAACTGTACCTTTCTATGGCCACGAACAGTTCCTCTTCGGCATCATTCAGGGCAGTGTCTATAAAGATCTCAGGGAGTCCTCGGCTGAAGACCTCAAAAAAATCGGTTTCGACGGTTATGCAATCGGCGGCCTGGCCGTTGGCGAACCTACAGAAACCATGTACGATATGGTGGACTTTACGACGGACTTTATGCCCGAGGAAAGACCAAGGTATCTTATGGGCGTGGGGCGGCCGGAAAATATCTTGGAAGGTATTGCGCGCGGCGTGGATATGTTCGACTGCGTTATGCCTACACGCAACGCCCGGAATGCGTATCTTTTTACATGGAACGGAATCCTCTCGATGAGGAATGCGTTCTACAAGGACGATTTTCAGCCTGTGGACAGTAACTGCACCTGTTACACGTGCAGGAACTTTACCAGGGCTTACTTAAGGCACTTGTTTATTGCACGAGAAATTCTTGCTCTTGAACTTGCAAGCATACATAACCTGCATTTTTATCTGGAACTCGTTAAAATGGCAAGGATTAAAATAATGGAAGGTGATTTTACTCAGTGGAAAAATGAAATAATCGGTAAACTATCAGTAAATATCAATAACTCAACTAAGGAGGAATAAGTGAATTTATTATTAGCAATGGCTCCTCAGGGTGCCCAGGGCGGCGGCGGAAGCATGATCTCAACTCTGATCATGTTTGGTGCTATTTTTGCAATCTTCTATTTCATGATCATCAGGCCGCAGCAGAAAAGGGCTAAGGAAAGAGATCAGCTCCTGGCTAATCTTCAGAAAGGCGATAAGATTATAACCTCGGGCGGAATTCACGGAACCATTGAAGGCCTGGAGGAGAAAACCTGCCTGGTGAAAATCGGCGAAAACGTAAAAATTAAAATTGAACGTTCAGCAATTGCAACTATATTAAAATAATTGAACGCTCAGTCTGTCTGAAAAACGGTTAGTTAGAAAAGGAAATAAAATGTTCTGTTCAGTGGAAGAAGCCATTGAGGAAATCAAAAATGGCAAAGTTATAATCGTTGTGGATGATGAGGAAAGAGAGAACGAAGGGGACCTGGTCTGCGCCGCAGAATTCGTTACTCCCGAGATCGTGAACTTTATGGCAAAGCACGGACGCGGGATGATCTGCGCCCCTATGACGGGCAAAAGATTGGACGAACTCGGTCTTCAGCTCATGGTGGATTCAAATACTGCGCTTCATGGTACACAGTTTACCGTTACGGTTGACGCCGTTGAGGGTACTACTACCGGAATCTCTGCCAGCGACAGGGCTACTACGATCAGGAAACTGACCGACGAAAACGCCAGGGCTACAGACTTTGCAAGACCGGGACACATATTCCCCTTAAGGGCTTTTGACGAAGGCGTCCTAAGGCGCGCAGGCCACACCGAAGCGGTGGTTGACCTCTGCAGGCTCTCAGGCATTAAGCCCATCGGCGTGCTCTGCGAGATCTTAAACGACGACGGCACTATGGCCCGCGTTCCGGACCTTGAAAAGTATGCCCGGGAGTTTAACCTTAAGATCATGACCGTAAGCGACCTGATTAAGTACCGCATACAGAAAGACAAACTTGTTCAGAAGGAAGCTGATGTAAAGTTCCCTGTGAAAAAGGGAAACTTCCACCTGCACGTCTACAGAAGCCTTCTGGACAATAAGGAACACGTGGCCTTGGTTAAGGGGAAAATTGACCCCGAAAAACCGGTCCTCGTGCGCGTCCATTCTGAATGCCTTACAGGAGATGTATTCCAGTCACTCAGATGCGACTGCCACGACCAGCTCCACGCTGCAATTGAAAAAATTGAAGCCGAAGGCACCGGCGTACTTGTCTATATGAGGCAGGAAGGGCGGGGCATCGGCCTGGCAAACAAGATCAGGGCTTATGTCCTCCAGGATAACGGCCGCGATACAGTCGAAGCCAACGAAGAACTCGGCTTTAAGGCTGACCTGAGGGATTATGGAATAGGGGCACAGATACTTCTGGACCTGGGTGTCAGGAAAATGAAACTCCTGACTAACAATCCAAAGAAAATCATAGGCCTTAAGGGCTACGGCCTGGAGATCGTTGAGAGGGTTCCTCTGGAAATCGTCCCAAATGAAAAGAACAAGAAGTATTTACAAACCAAGCGCGATAAGCTTGGACACCTGATTCTGCTTAATGATAAGCAGTTTTGTTAAAGAAACCTGTTTTTTGAAGAGACTTAGAACTTAAGTCTCTTTTTTTTACCTGAATATCTTTATTAACAACTATTGGAGAGAGATGAAAGAGTTAGGCGTAGAAAAAAATTTTCTTGCAGTGGAAAAGAAATATTCATCATACAAAAATTCTTCAATTGCAATCCTGTCGGCTCCTTTTGAAAAAACCGTCAGCTACGGCCACGGAACCAAAAACGGACCCAGGGGAATCCTTGAAGCCTCACATTATGTGGAGTTTTATGACGAGGAGATGGACCGCGAGCTAGTGTTTGAAAAGGGGATCTGTACCTTGTCTCCTTTGGACTTCAAAGACATGAGCATCAAGAAATCCTTTGACCTCATATATAAAAACGTTAAGTCACTTCTTGAAGACGATAAATTTGTTGTGACCCTGGGAGGCGAGCATTCAATTTCTATTGCACCCGTAAAGGCTCACCTCGAGAAATATCCTGATCTGACAGTGCTTCAGTTCGACGCCCATTCCGACTTAAGGCAAAGCTATGAGGGTTCAATCCACTCTCATGCATCCGTTATGGCAAGAGTGGCAGAACTGACAAAGAACATTGTGCAGGTGGGAATTCGTGCCCAGTCAATTGAGGAATCCTGGTATATAAAGGAAAACAACATAAAAACATTTTATGCCAGGGAGATAAGGCTCGGAAAATACGGGCAGGACTGGATAAAAAGCGTAGCCGGAGAGATTGGGAAAAACGTTTATATAACATTTGACGTGGATGCCTTTGATCCCTCGTTTATGCCCTCAACAGGCACTCCCGAGCCCGGGGGCCTCTTCTGGGATGAAACAATGAATCTTTTACGCATGATTGGAAAAGAAAAAAATATCGTGGGATTTGACGTGGTTGAACTGGCTCCTGTAAAAGGAGTAGCCTCATCGGATTTTAATGCGGCAAAGCTCGTCTATAAGATGCTGAACTACTCTTTCCAGAATAAATAGTAACTATGTGAAGACGGGAAAATGCCTTTCCCGTCTTCAGTTTTTCCCGCACCCGTAACTTTTCATTTCACACTCATTTCAGAGTATTTTCTTTTTCTTAAAATTTTTCTTCTCCATCAAGCAGGTTCTCCTGAAATAGATAGCTTATTAGTAAAAGTTTACCTAATTTCCATCTAGATTAGCTTCGGGGGTTGAAATGAAAGCTTTAGTCGTAACCTTGCCTTTAATACTTGCTCTATGCTTTTTGCTTGAATCCTGCTCCTCTTCGGGCACTAATATAATGGGAGTTTCAACTGCTGAAAACAGCGGGCGCTACGCTTCAGAATTCCCAAATGTTAACTGCTCAAAAGAGCTCGAAGAAATCAGCGAAAGCATAAAGCTCATAAACTCAGTGGCATACTACAGAACAATTTATTTCAGTGAGGACAGCCATCTTGAAAAGACGGCTATAAACAGTGATGCCTTAAGAAAATATTCAACCCGCCTGGAATATATGGATAATACCGCATCCGGAACTGCCACGGTCATATTCTATAACTTTAAGAGGGTGGCGGTTATGACGTGCGCCCACGTCGTTAATTTTGAGGATACGCTTTATTCATATTTCCGGGCCCCGGGAGGCGGTGCAAGCAAATATGTGCAGAGCATTTCTGTAAAGGAAAGGCAGACAAATTATATTGCCGACTTTCCCGAAGACGGGGAGCTTGAAATCCTGAGTATCGACTCCAATCTTGACGTTGCAATCCTCGGCATGGAATTCACGCACCAGCCTGAGGAAAGAATAAGCGTGTTTTCTTACCCCATGGGTGAGGCTAAGGAGCTCGAATGGGGATCTTTTGTCTATATCTTCGGTTACCCTATGGGGTATAAAACTCTAACAAAAGCCATCGTAAGCAGCCCCAACCGCGATAAGTCCGGCAGCTTTATTATTGACGCCGTCTTTAACCGTGGATTTTCAGGCGGCATAATACTCGCCATAAGAGGCGGCATCCCGCACTTCGAACTGGTTGGAATGATCAAAGCCCTTCTGGCTGATTATGAATACGTTATAAAACCCTCGAAAGATTACTCAATAGAGCAGTACGACCCATATGTCCCTTACAATAAGGAGCTCTATGTAGAAAGGCGTCTGAACATTAAGTACGGCCTTTCGAAAGCTATTCCTGTTGAATCCATAAAAAAATATTTTATCGACCATGAGTCACTTTTTTCAAGCCGAGGCTATGATTTTAATGATTTTGTAAATAAAAACCTCTGAAAAACAGCTGGCACTGAAATTTTTTTCCCCACCGGGCAGACTTTTCTTCAGAAAGCACGTTGTTTCCAGCCAAAAGCAGCAGAAGCTTTAGGCTGGAAAGCCTCTGAAAAGTGCGTTTTTAGGCTCATTTCCCGCTTTTTTTCTTCCGGGACTGTTCCCCATTTTGACTTCTCAGACTTCCTGCAGGCAAAGATCACGAACAAAAAAAATCTAAAAAAAACTTGACTTTGCCCGTAAATTTCAGTTATTTTTGCCTTCAGTGGGTAAAGGTGTGGAAAAATCCCAAACAGTGGGGAAAAATGTTTATAGGAAGCTTTACATATTCAATCGATTCAAAAAGTAGGGTTAGCATTCCTGCCAAGCTGCGTAAGTACGTAAAGCCGGAAGCTAATGATACTTTTGTTATGACAAGGGGTGTGGAGCAGTGCATTGTGGTTTACCCCCTTGACCAGTGGAAAGAACTGGTGGATCAGAAGCTGTCCAATTTGAATGAATTCGACAGAAAAGAAGCTATGTTCTTAAGGGCATTCCTTCAAAGAGCTTCTGAGGATACGCTTGACTCTCAGTCAAGGCTTCTTATTCCCCAGAACTTAATTGAATATGCAGGCATTGAAAAGGAAGTGTTCATTCTCGGTGCGATAAAGAAAATTGAGATCTGGAACCCGGCCATTTATGAAAAATATCTTGCCTCACAGCCGGAGACCTTCGAAGAGATTGCACAGGAGGTAATGAAACCATAAAGGTGATGGAAGAAAAACATATTCCGGTATTATTAAAAGAAAGCCTTGAACATCTGATTTCAGATAAACAGGGAGCATATTTCGATGGAACCATAGGCTTTGGCGGCCATACATCGAAGTTTCTTGAAGTTCTGGGCCCGGAAGCAAAACTTGTTGCAACTGAGGTAGACAAAGATGCATACAACTATTCCAAAACCAAATTTCAGTCTGACAAAAGAGTAAGATTATATAATACAAATTTTTCTGAGATCGATACTGTTTCAAAAATCGAGTTTATTGAACAGTATAGCGGAATCTTTGCTGATCTGGGCGTCTCATCATTTCAGCTGGATAACCCTCAGTCGGGCTTCACATACAGAAGTGAAAGTGCACTCGACCTCAGGTTGGACAAAACAAAAGAGATCTCAGCCTCTGACGTTATTAATGGATTTACAGAGGAGGAGATTGCAGATATATTATATCAATTCGGCGAGGAAAAGAATTCCAGAAGAATCGCCCGCAGCATAGCTGAGAAAAGGGCCTTCGGGAATATAGAAACCACAACTGAGTTGAGTAGGATCATTGAAGAGCTGACACCGGCTCAGCATCTGAACAAAACTCTTTCGCGTGTTTTTCAGGCTTTACGAATATACGTTAATGATGAGTTGGGAGTTTTAAGAGAGTTCCTGATAAAATCAGTGGAGCTGTTAAAGACAGGAGGAAACATAGTGATTTTGACCTATCACTCCCTGGAAGACAGGGTCGTAAAAGACTTTTTCAAGAATGAAAGTCTTTCCTGTATCTGTCCGCCTGATTTTCCCATATGTGTATGCGATAAGGTAAAAAGACTCGAAGTCATAACCAGAAAGCCTGTCGTCCCGTCAACTGAAGAAGTGGAAATTAACAGAAGATCACGCAGCGCAAAATTAAGAGCAGCAAGAAAAG
This sequence comes from Ignavibacteria bacterium, assembly GCA_025612375.1. Taxonomy (NCBI): domain Bacteria; kingdom Pseudomonadati; phylum Ignavibacteriota; class Ignavibacteria; species Ignavibacteria bacterium. The sequence continues at coordinate 181,367 of JAAXKN010000003.1, read as the reverse complement.
TATGAGTAAAACAAAATCCGGACGCAAGAGACCTGTAATTATACTTACTCTCGTATCAGCTTTTTTTGTAGCATCAGTTGTTTTACTCTATGTCGTCCTGAAACTTGAGATTGAAAGGCTTACAAAGGAAAAGATCAATCTCGAGGAAGTATTGGAAGCACGAAATAATGAAACCGTAACGCTTCAGGTTCAGGTGCAGAAACTGGAAACGGAAGCTAATATAATTCCACAGGCAGAATCCAGGCTGGGTATGGAAAAATTTTCAGAGCCGAATATAGTAATTGAGGTCGAAAAAGACCAGCTGGATGAGGTTGTAAAAGAAGTTAACAGCAAATATGAATAATAACAGAGCTTTACTGGTAATATTTGTACTGATCATTTTCTTTGCAGCTTTGCTGATCCGGCTCTTCGATATCCAGATCAGGAAACACGACGATTTTGATTACTATGCCAAGAACCAGCAGATTGAAAAAAAACTGATAAGGGCTGAAAGAGGATTTATTTACGACCGCAACGGCGAACTTTTGGCCTACGACCGTAACGACGTTTCGTTCTTTGTAGATACAAGAATGACAAAGGCCAGGGATATAGATTCCCTGTCTGCCATTTTTTCTAGAGTGTTCGGTAAGTCGAAAAATTACTACAGGAGCATGCTGAAGAATCCTGAGAGCAAGGTCGTATGCCTTGAAAAGAAGGCTCCTGCTGAACTGGCGGTAAAGCTTAAGGACGTGAAAATTAACGGCCTGTTCTCAAAGGAAGACCCTACCAGGGTCTATTCCTACGACAACCTTGCCTCTCACATCCTGGGCTACGTTGGCGGCTCCTACGAAGGTATTGAGGGAGTGGAAAAGTATTACAATAAGGAGCTTACCGGTACCGATGGCAGCATGATTATTGAAAGGGATGTTAAAGGAAGAATGGTTACTGTCTCAGAAGATGCAACCATTCAGCCCGTGCCCGGAAGCAACCTTGTTCTTACAATTGATAAGTCTTACCAGAAGATACTGGAAGAAGAACTGAGAAAAGGCTTGGATCAGTATCAGAGTACTGCCGGCGTTGGTATTATAATGGATCCCAATACGGGCGAGATTCTGGCTCTGGCAAATATGCCGGACTTTAACCCGAATAAGTACGGGCAGTATCCGGATCAGGTTAGACGCGACAGGGCTCTTACGGATACATATGAACCGGGATCAACCTTTAAGTCGCTTACAATTTCTGCACTGTTTGACAAGAAACTGATCAAGGGCACAGAAAGTGTTTATGCGGAGAACGGAAAATATAAATATAGAAATGTGAACATTACTGACTCACACCGGATGCAGTGGCTTACTGTAAGAGAGGTCATTGAGCAGTCAAGTAATATAGGTATGGCAAAACTGATAGGCAAAATAGATGAAGATGAGTTTTACAAATACCTGCGGAACTACGGATTCGGTAATTATTCTTTTATAGATCTTCCCGGTGAAAGCAGGGGAATACTTAAGAAGCCTGGAAATTTTAACGAACTGACCCAGGCTTTTATGTCATTTGGATATGAAGTCTCTGTAACACCTATTCAGATGATAACAGCCTATGCGGCTTTGGTTAACGGAGGAACTCTTCTCCAGCCGCACCTGCTTAAAAAAATCACTGCAAGGGACGGACAGGTAAAAGAGGAATTTGCACCAAAGCAGCTTAGAAATGTGATCTCAAAAGAAACTTCTGCTAAAATCAGAAATCTTCTGGTCGGCGTAATTGAGAATGGATCGGCAAAGTCAGCAAAGCTTGATAAGGTGACAGCCGGGGGCAAGACGGGAACTTCACAGCAGCTTATTAACAATAAGTATTCGAAGTCCAGCTATAATTCGTCTTTCATAGGTTTTTTCCCGGCTGATAAACCGAAAGTCCTCTGCTATATTTTTGTGAACGCACCAAAGGTGGGCGGGTACGGCGGCCTCGTTGCGGCTCCGATCTTTAAGAATGTTGCCGAAAGACTTATTTCAACGGATATAAGCCTACTTTCAGGAAATGAAGTTAAAACAGATGAAAAGACAAAATTTGATCGGGTGATAACGGCTTCAGAAAAGCTTGATGGAAATAAACGATATGCAGACGTTCCGCAGACAAAGACATATGCGGTTAGCAGGCCCAGAGTACTGAATAAAAGTGTTATGCCGGATCTGAGCAATTATAATTTAAGAGACGCAGTGGCGGTACTCCTGGAAATGGGTGTGAAGTATAAGATTGAAGGAAGCGGCAGGGTGGTCTCCCAAAGCCTCGTGCCCGGAAGCCCGGTCAGGCCGGGACTTTTATGCCAGCTTAAATGTGAAGAAAAGAAATTAACCGGAGCAAGGATTAACTGATGGAATTAACAAAGCTTGTAAATAGTATCAGGGTCATCCAGCTTGCAGGCGAGGTTGAGCGCAAGGACATTGAAGCCATTTCATATGACTCGAGAACAGTAAAGAAAAATACGCTCTTTGTCGCAATTACAGGATTTAATACAGACGGCCATAAATTCATTCTTGATGCTATAAATAAAGGTGCTACTGCGGTGGTGCTGGAGAATGACAGCCTCATTCCAAACGACGTCTTTATTCACCGCAACGTTACAAAGATACTTGTAAAAAACAGCAGGGCTGCCCTGGCTGAGATTTCTAACGCTTTCTTTAAGGAACCCACAAAGAAACTTCAGCTCATCGGCATTACCGGAACCAAAGGCAAGACAACAACTTCATTTTTCCTCAAGAATATTTTTGAGACCGCCGGCCATAAGACCGGACTTATCGGTACTATCGCCAATTATGTTGCAGACAGGAGAATCTATACAAAAATGACGACTCCTGAGTCATCCGACTTAAACCAGCTCTTTGCCGAAATGGCCGGCGAGGGATGCACTCATGCAGTCATGGAAGTATCATCTCACTCTTTGGTCCTAAACAGGGTAAAAAACCTGAGCTTCAAAGGTGCGGTTTTTACAAATATTACTTCCGATCATCTGGATTTTCACAATACATTTGAAGAATACCTGAAGGCTAAGAAGGTACTCTTCGATGAGCTTACAGAGGATGCCTTTGTTGTTTATAACACTGACGACCCAAGTTCAGAAAGTATTATCTCGGAAACAAATGCAAAAGCTTATTCATACGGCACTAAAGAAGGCGCGGCCTTCCAGGTTAAAGACGTAAGCTACGACCTTAACGGCACTTCCTTTAAGATCCGTTACAACAATAAGGATTTTGACATCAGAACCCGCCTTGTAGGCGAGTTTAACGCATTTAATGCTGCGGCTGCCTTTGCAGTCTCAACCCTTATGGGAATCAGTACTGATATCAGCATAAAAGGAATCGACACCACGCCGCAGGTGGCCGGAAGATTTGAAACTGTAAGCTATAAGGATAAAAAAGTAATTGTTGACTACAGCCACACGGCTGACAGTCTGGAAAAAGCGCTCCTTGCAATCCATAACATTACTAAGGGAATGGTCCCTGTTTATACCGTTTTCGGATGCGGCGGTAACCGCGACCGTACAAAACGCCCAGTCATGGGAAGGATTGCCAGTGAGCTGAGTAATATGGCTATCGTTACCTCCGATAACCCGAGACATGAAGACCCGATGGATATTATCTCTGAAATAACCAAAGGGATCGAAAAAAATAATTATAAGATAATTGAAAACAGGGAAGAGGCCATTAAAACGGCAATAAAAGAATCCGAAGAAAATGCGGTTATACTTGTTGCCGGCAAGGGGCACGAAACCTATCAGGAAATTAAAGGCGTAAGAAGCCATTTTTCAGATATAGAAATTGCTGAGAAGTATTTAAGAAATGAGTAAGCCAAAGATTACATTAGAGGATCTGTTTAATTTGACGGGATCGGTTATTTATAACCCCGATTCATTTTCATCTTCTGCACTTGTCTCAACAGATACAAGAACCATTAAGAAAGGTTCCATATTTGTTGCCATAAAGGGCGGGAAAATGGACGGGCATAAATTTGTTGAAGATGCTGTAAAAAAAGGAGCCTCGGCAGTCGTTATCAATAAAAACAAGCTGAAAAATTTTGATAACATAGATGTCACTTTAGTAACCGTTAAGGATACAACAATAGCTTATGGCGAGCTGGGAAAGATCTGGCGCGATAAGCTGAAAGCTAAGGTGGTTGGAATTACGGGCAGCAACGGCAAAACCACAACCAAGGAGATTCTCTCGCAGCTGCTGGAAGAAAAATCCACCGTTGCCAAAACGCTTTCAAATAACAACAACCATCTGGGCGTTCCACTTACAATCCTTTCTGCAAAAGGGGATAAGGACGTCCTGGTGCTTGAACTGGGGACCAATCACTTCGGTGAAATAGCCTATACGGCACAGATTGCAAGGCCTGACTACGCACTGATTACTAATATCGGGGAGTCACATCTTGAATTTCTGCACGACTTAGAAGGCGTGGCAGAGGAAAAGCTTTCTTTGTTTAAGGCCTTAAGCGGTACCGATGCAAAATTGTTCCTTAATACTGACGACAAAATATTAAAGAAGAAGCTTAAAGAGTATAAAAACGCCGTTACATTCGGCTTTGAAGGAAATCCCCAGGTCAAGGGTACCGTAAAAGGGATCAATAAAGAAGGCAAGACTACTCTCGGCATCAACTTTAAGGGCAAGGAATTTGAAGTCGGGCTTCCGGTTCATGGCCTGAGCAATGCAAAGAATTTCCTTGCGGCCGCAGCCGTAGCACTTGAGATGGGGCTGAAGCCTGCACAGATAAAAAGCGGTGCCAAAAAGCTTAAGGCCGTAGACAAGCGCCTTAATGTAAAAACTCATGACGGACTTATCATCGTAGACGACACTTATAACGCAAATCCGCTTTCAATGAAATCGGCATTTGAATTTATTAACGGTTTTGAGGACAGAAAAAAAGTTGTTGTCCTGGGAGATATGTTTGAACTTGGCAGCGGGGCACTTCAGGCTCATAAGGATTTAGCCAAAGCCGTCAGGAAAAACAAAATCAACGAAGTTTACACGATCGGTGAATTCATGATGAGCCTTTCGGCTGAACTCAAAAACGGAAAAATCGTAAAAGAGCACTTTAAGGACAGAAGTTCACTCGGAAAATTCCTTGAAAATAATGATTTCGGGAAAGCGGTAATTCTTGTTAAAGGTTCACGCGGAATGAAGATGGAAGAGTTTGTAAAAATTTTGGAAGGAAGAAAGTAAAAGAAATGTTTTATTATCTGCTGGAATATATTAATAAAGTATTTAATCCCCCGGGATTTGACCTTTTCAGGTATTTAACCTTCAGGGCTGCACTTTCAGCCATCTCATCGCTGTTTCTGTCGCTATATCTGGGACCGAAGCTCATTAACTATCTGAGAAAAAAACAGATCGGAGAGGCTAAAAAAATTGACGGCCCGAAGAGCCACTGGTCAAAGGCCGGAACGCCGACAATGGGCGGAATTATTATTATATTTTCCATAATTGTCCCCGTGCTGCTTTGGAGCGATATAAAAAGCATGTATATTATCCTGGTCATGGCCGGAACCATATGGCTTAGCGGCGTAGGATTCCTGGATGACTACCTGAAGGTTATGAAAAAATTCCCGAACGGTCTTATTGCAAGATATAAGCTTCTGGGACAGGTGCTTATCGGACTCGTTGTTGGTGTGGCAGTGTATTTCCTGCCCGAATTCAGGGATGTTAACTCTATAACAACCCTGCCCTTTTTTAAGGACACAAACTTTGATTTTTCGTATTTCTATATACCTGTTGTAGTTTTTATCATCGCTGCTACTTCCAATGCCGTCAACCTCACCGATGGTCTTGACGGCCTTGCTATAGGCAACATAATGATCGTAATGATTGCTCTTGCAATTTTAAGCTACGTTTCAGGAAATATAATTTACGCAGACTACCTGAACATACTTTATCTGCCGGGCTCCGGTGAACTGATTGTCTTTGTAGCTGCAGTGCTCGGCGCCTCACTCGGGTTTCTGTGGTTTAACTTTTATCCGGCTCAGATCTTTATGGGCGATACCGGCTCACTTGCCTTAGGAGGCGCCTTCGGCATCATAATGATACTGATAAAAAAAGAGCTCCTGATTCCTATTCTTGGCGGAGTGTTCTTTCTTGAAACGGTTTCAGTTATTATTCAGAGAGTCTACTTCAAGTATACAAAGAAGCGCTACGGCGAGGGAAGAAGAATTTTCAAGATGGCTCCCGTCCATCACCATTTTGAGATGGAAGGATGGCCGGAACCCAAAATTGTGGTAAGATTCTATATTCTGACAATTATTTTAACAATTTTCAGTTTAACAACTTTCAAGATAAGATGATTAACGTAACGGGAAAGAAAATAAGCATTATAGGCGCTGTAAGAAGCGGACTTGGTGCTGCCAGGCTCATTAAGACTCTTGGCGGCCTTGCATTTGTAAGCGACTCTGCTCCAAAGGAGAAAATCCAGAAGAATCTCGAGATCCTTGACAGCGAAAATATTCCTTATGAATTCGGCGGGCATACCGAAAGGGTATTTGACTGCGAATTTATGATTACTTCTCCCGGTGTGCCTTCAAATTCCGAGATCCTCCAGGCGGCAAGGCAAAAGGGGATTAAAGTAATCAGCGAAGTTGAATTTGCCTCCAATTTCTGCAAGGGAAAGATAATTTCAATTACAGGAACAAACGGCAAAACCACTACAACAAGCCTTTGCGCACACGTCCTGAATGAATGCGGACTTAAGACACATTTGGCAGGTAATATTGGTATTGCATTTTCTGAGGTGGTCCTGAACGTTAAGGAAGATGAATGCGTGGCTCTCGAAACCTCAAGCTTTCAGCTGGATCACGTAGACACTTTTAAGCCTTATGTTTCAACTATACTGAATATTACGCCGGACCATCTGGACCGTTATGACCATAACCTCCAGAACTATATAAATTCGAAATTGAACGTATTTAAGAATCAGGACGATGGTGACTTCCTTATATTGAATGCAGATGATGAAAGGACGCCTGAAGACATCAGCAACACTAAGGTCAACAGGTTCTATTTCTCCCTGAAGAAAGAAATATCCAACGGTGCCACGCTTGAGGACAGCAAAATGGTCTTCAGGCGCAATGGAAACGTTGAGTTCAGCTGCAAGGTTGAGGAATTCAGCCTGGTCGGAGAACATAATTACGCCAATGCGATGGCTGTGATTATTATTGCAAAGATATTTAACCTCGATAACGATAAAATAAAGTCCGCACTCGGAAATTTCCCGGGCGTTGAACACCGCCTGGAATTTGTCCGCGAGCTGGACGGCGTGAAATATATAAACGATTCCAAGGCTACCAACGTGGACTCGGTCTGGTATGCTTTAAGAAGCTTTGAAGAGCCGATTTTCCTTATCCTGGGCGGAAAGGATAAGGGAAATGACTATAACCAGATAAAAGACCTCGTGGTAAAAAAAGTTAAAAAGATCTACGCCATCGGCTCATCGGCCGATAAGGTGTTTAATTTCTTCCACAGCCTTGTGAAAGTGGAAGTCAAGAAGTCTTTAGAAGAGTGCGTCTCAACGGCAAGCAGTGAGGCCAGGGAAAACGACGTGGTGCTCCTTTCGCCTGCCTGCGCAAGCTTTGATATGTTTAATGATTATGAACACAGAGGCCGGGTATTTAAAGAAGCAGTAAATAAACTATGAATCTGAAATATTTAAGCAGAATATTCTATATCTCGATACTGGCCTTAATCATTGTAGGTTCAGCCCTGGTCTTGAGTGCCAGCAGCGCTTACAGTGCATTAAGGTTCCATGACAACCTTTACAGGCTGTTTTCTGCTCATATTATCAGGGTGGTTATTGCAATTTTCGCTCTTGTTGCCTTCTCGGTTATTCCTTATGAGCTTTATAAGGAGTACAGCAAGAAAATTATTATTGGGGCTGCGGGTCTGCTTCTGCTGACACTTTTTATCGCCCCGAACGTCAAGGGAGCAGGCAGATGGATTAACCTGGGGCTGTTTTCCTTTCAGCCTTCTGAAATAGCCAAGTTTATGCTCATTGTCCACCTGGCTTACCTGATCGAGGCTAAGGGTGATGAACTAAAGGATTACAAGAACGGCTTTAAGTATCCTCTCGTTTGGATCATAATAATAGCAGGACTCATATTCGTCCAGCCTAACGTCAGTACGAGCCTTGTTGTGGCAACAATTGCCTTTACGCTTCTTTTTGTAGGCGGGGCAAAGATTTCACACATTATATCGACTGTTGGCCTTGCCGGAATTGCTGCCGGATGCTTTATGATGATGTTTCATCACTCCAGGCAGAGAATACTGACCTTTGTAAGCAGTATGGGAAGCGGAAGTGAAATTAACATTCAGGTGGCACAGGGTAAAATTGCCCTCGGCAGCGGCGGCCTTTTGGGCCTGGGCTTGGGGCAAAGCCGCCAAAGCGACCTGTTTTTGCCCGAGGCATACGGAGATTTTATTTTCTCGATCCTTGGCGAGGAGTTAGGCTTTATAGGAGTTGTATTTATACTTCTGGTTTACCTGGTTATTTTCTTTGCCGGCATCATAATAGCCAAGAATGCAAAGGACAAGTTCGGTCAGCTCCTGGCTTTTGGAATAAGTTTTACAATTATAATTAGTGCTTTTATTAATGCTGCAGTGGTAACAGGAATTTTCCCCACAACGGGAATTCCGCTTCCTTTTATAAGCTATGGCGGAACTTCAATCATATTCATGTGCGGGGCTGCAGGCGTTATAGTTAACATAGCAGTAAGGTCACACAAAGCAAAAACAGCTAAAGCAGCAGTAAGTAAATGAAAAAAACAGAAACAAAATACAGGTTTTTATTTGCCGGTGGAGGTACGGGCGGACATCTTTTCCCGGCTATTGCTGTTGCTGAAAAGATTAAAATGCTTAAGCCCGAGGCAGAGTTCCTTTTTGTTGGAACTAAGGCCAAAATTGAAGCTGTGGTTGTGCCAAAACTGGGCTACAACTTTAAGACGATCTGGATCAAGGGCTTTGCCCGCAGGTTTGACCTCCAGAATGTCCTTTTCCCGCTGAAGTTTGTGGTCTCAATGCTGCAGTCGCTCTGGATAAATGTAGGTTTTAAGCCCCGGGTTGCCATTGGCTCCGGTGGTTACGTTTCTGGCCCCGCAGTCTGGGGAGCCAGTGTAATGGGTGCAAAGGTAATTCTGCTCGAACAGAACAGCTACCCTGGCATAACTACAAGGCTCCTGGAGAAGAAGGCCACTGAAATACACTTAAGCTTTGAGGATTCCAAAAAATACTTAAAGGATCCATCAAAACTTTATGTCACGGGTAACCCTGTTCGCTCAAGCCTGAGGCTTGAAGAAAAGTCCCTGGCCCTCGGGAAGTTCAACCTCCTTGAAGGGAAGAAAACGCTGCTCGTTCTTGGCGGCAGCCTGGGGGCAAGGTCGGTTAATGAGGCGGTTGCAAAGGCAATTCCTCAGCTCGCGGAGAAGGGTATACAGGTAATCTGGCAGACTGGTAAGAATTATTATGAAACCTATAAGCATCTTCAGCCCCCAACGGTCTGGATCAACCCTTTTATTGAGGATATGGGTGCCGCGTTTTCAGCCTGCGACCTTCTGATTTCAAGAGCCGGCGCAACGACAATTGCAGAGATTACGATGCTTGGTATACCGACAATATTTGTCCCGTCGCCGAACGTGGCGGCAAACCATCAGTACCTGAATGCAAAGAGCCTTTCGGACAGGGATGCTGCAATCCTGCAGGCCGACAATAAGGCCTCTGAAGAGCTTGCTGGAAAAGTGCTGGACGTGATTTTTGATGATTTGAGGCTCGGACAACTTTCAGCTAATATAAAAATGTTTGCTAAACCTGATGCTGCTCTAATAGTGGCTCAAAATGCAATTAAGCTGGCGGAGTCTTTATGACAACTGCAACAACTGCTGGGAAAAGAAAGATCTTTAAATACAATCTTTCATTTTACTATCAGTCAACAATTATTTATTTTATTGCTTTCCTGCTTTATGTATTCATAAAGGGGATGTTCCTTGAGGACTCATTTAAGATGATCCTCAAAGACCCGGTAATATACTTTTTCATACTGATTGTACTCATTGCGCTCATAAGCCTGCTTTATAACCTGTACCTGAACAAGCACATTGAATTCAGGGCCGATGAACTCGTCATAAAGAAGGGAAGCAGGACAAGAGTAGTAAAGTATTCCGACATAGTGAGCATCAGGCAGAGAAAGGAAAGAAGGCGTTCCAGGGTCAGGTCTTTCAGAATCATTAGAATTAAAGTAAGAAACAGAAGGCTCCCAATAATTATTATCCCATATGATTATGAGAACAGAATGGAATTGATAGAAGCCATAAAAGAGTTAAGAAACAAATTCGGAAGTAAAAGTAATGTTTAAGAATATAAAGAAAGTGCATTTTGTAGGCATCGGCGGAATCGGCATGAGCGGAATTGCTGAAATCCTCTTAAACCGTGGTTTTCAGATCTCGGGAAGTGACAGGGCTCTGACCGATATTACTGAAAGATTAAGAAGCCTGGGCGTTGAAATTTATGAAGGGCACTCGGCAGATAACCTCAAAGATGTTGACGTTCTTGTTTACTCATCTGCTGTCAGCATTGATAACCCTGAGGTTGCTTCAGCCATTGAAAGAAAAATCCCCATCATCAAGCGCTCTGAAATGCTTGCTGAATGCATGAGAATGCAGTACGGCATCGGAATAGCCGGCACCCACGGTAAAACCACCACGACCTCAATGGTTGGACTGGTTTTAACCGAAGGAGGAATTGATCCTACTATTATCGTAGGCGGCAAATTAAGCAGCCTTGGCGGAACAAACGCCAGGCTCGGTAAAGGTGAATACATCGTTGTTGAGGCTGATGAGTTCGACAGGACATTCCTTAAGCTGACTCCGACCATTGCAGCCCTTACAACGCTCGAAAAAGAACACCTGGATACGTATAAGGACCTCGACGACATTAAGAGTGCATTTGTTGAGTTCGCAAACAAGGTCCCGTTCTACGGATTTGTTGTCCTTTGCATGGACGAACCCGCACTGCAGGACATTCTGCCTATGATAAACAAGAAGGTCTTTACGTACGGCCTTACTTCGCAGGCAGACATACGTGCAATCGATATTAAGCACAATGAATACTCCAGCACATATAATGTAAAGTATAAGGGTAAAATGCTGGGCGAAATCAGGCTCAATATCCCCGGCGTTCACAACATCAAGAACTCGCTGGTTGCAGTTACAATTGCTACTGAACTCGGAATTGATTTTAAGACTATACAGAAGTCACTCGAATCCTTTAGCGGCGTCTACAGAAGATTTGAAACAAAATATAACGAGGACCTCCTTGTTATCGACGACTATGCACACCACCCGACAGAAGTAAATGCTACTTTGTCTGGCGTGCGCTCTGGCTGGGACAGAAGGCTTGTTGCAGTATTTCAGCCGCACCTTTTTACCAGAACAAGGGACTTTGCCTCTGAATTCGGAAGATCGTTCTTAAACTCGGATATTTTCATATGCACGGACGTATATCCTGCAAGAGAAAAACCGATTGAAGGCATTACGGGTGAAATAATTGCACAGGCGGCAAAGAAGTTCGGGCACAAGAACGTTCTCTACGTCCAGGATAAGGAGAAGATACCAGAAGTCCTCATGAACCTTAAGAAAGACGGCGACATAATTGTCACAATGGGCGCCGGCGACATCTGGAAATATGGCGAGAAGTTCATTCAATTGCTGAACGGTAACAAAAGCCCTGAGAGTAATGAAAGCAAAAAGTAAGCTTACAGGTATGCTCGTTTTTGCTGCATTAATCCTTGGGACGGTCTATTTATCGGTTACTTCTGAAAAAGAAATAAAAAATAATGTAGAAAAGATAGAAATTATTGGAAATCGCTTTTTATCTAAGCAAGAATATTTTAATTTTGCAAGGTTAAATAAAATTTCTGATTACAAATTCTTATCTTTACCAATTATAAAATCAAGATTACAGAAGCATCCCTATGTTTCTAATGCGGAAGTGAAATTTAAGGATGCTAATACAGTAGTTGTCAGTCTGACGGAAAGAAAATTTGAGGCTATTTTACTGAGCGACACCGGACAGTTTCTTTTGACAAACGATTTTATTTTGATACCAGTTTTCCCTTATACAAAGAATATAGATCTTCCGGTTATCGAAAATGCTCTCCCGGATGGAAAGCTGAGGCCACTTACAGAACTGAAAAATAACGATACCAGGGCAGCCTTCAGAATTATTGAGGCTGCAAGACTGCTTCAGGGCGACCTTTATCAGAATATCTCTGAGGTAGACTTAAGAAAGGGCAAAGAGATTGTCCTCAGGATGAGGGGACGCGATTTTCAGGTGATTCTAGGACGCGGAAACGAAGCTTCCAAGATGGTTTACTTTAGCAAAATATGGAACAAACTCAATAGAGTTGATCAACCGGTTGATAGCTTTATCAACTATGTGGATTTAAGGTTTGATAAATTAATTTATTTAGGTACGACAAACTTAGATACCGAAGTAAAAGGTGACAAAGGATGAGGAAAAATATTATAGCCGGTCTTGATTTGGGGACAACAAAAGTTGGCGCCATAATCGCCGAGAAGTCGGAAAACACCATCGATATTCTGGGCTTCGGCGTTGCTCCTTCTGAGGGCCTGAACAGGGGGCTGGTTGCCAATATAGCCAAGACTGCCGACGCAATTAAAGCAGCCATGGAAGTTGCCAGCAACAGGGCGGGTATTGACCTTAGAATCCTCAACGTTGGTGTTGCCGGCGAACATATTACGAGCCTCCGCCATAGAAATTATGTGACTATTAACAGCCCTGAAAGGGAAATAACACAGGAGGACCTCAACAGGCTTGATGCTGACGTCAGGACAATCAGAATTCCTTCGGACAGGCAGATTCTCCACATAATTCCGGAAGAATTCTCAATCGACCACCAGGGCGGCATTGAAAACCCTATAGGAATGTGCGGATCGCGCCTTGAGGCAGTCAACCATATAGTCCTGGCTTCAATTCCTGCAATCCAGAACATTAAGCGCTCTGTTGAACGTGCTGGCTATACGGTTCAGGACTATATATTGCAGCCGATTGCATCCAGCTCATCTGTGCTTGAGGAAAATGAAAAGGACCTGGGTGTCGTGCTTATCGATATCGGCGGCGGAACAACGGACATTGCAGTTTTCCACAAGAAAACCATAAAACACACAAAAGTCATCGGTGTTGCTGGAAACCAGGTTACTAACGATATAAGGGAAGCCCTGGGTATTGTGACAGAAGATGCCGAAAAACTGAAAAAAGAATACGGCTACGCAACCGAAGGCTCAATAATTAAGGATGAAGATATTTATATAAGAGGCGTTGGCGCCAGGGGCAACGTCAAGATTCCTGTAAGCCTCCTTACTCAGATTATCAGTGTCAGAATGAGAGAGCTCTTTACTCTTATTGATAATGAAATCAGGCATACGGGCTTCAAGAATAAAATTAAGGCCGGTATTGTTCTAACCGGCGGCGGATCGCTCCTTAAAGGCTGTACCGAACTTGCTGAAGAGGTTTTCGGCCTGCCTACAAGAATTGGAGTTCCGCAGGACCTTGGCAAAGGGCTTTCTGCTGAAATTGAAAGTCCTGAATTTGCCACTCTGGCAGGACTCATCCGGGGCGTCCCCGGTACGGGATCCAGCGAAAGTGCTGCTGCTGCTGTCAAGATGAAGAAGAGCAAAGACAAAAATGCAGTTTTCGATATATTCAAGAAAGTACGCGAGTTTTTTGACGAGTTATAAAAACCACAACAAGGAGGAAGTTTATGTCATTTTTTGCAACATTGGATCGTGAAAATCCTATGTCGGCACAGCTGAAAGTAGTTGGCGTTGGCGGGGGCGGCTGTAATGCAGTTGAGAGCATGATCAATAGGGGACTGAGCGGCGTTGAGTACATTGTAGTTAATACTGATGCCCAGGTGCTCATTAAAAACACTGCTACTCATAAAATCCAGGTCGGCACTAGCGTTACACGCGGCCTTGGAGCAGGAGCCGATCCTAATGTAGGCAAGAAAGCTGTTGAAGAAGACCGTGAAAAGCTGACCAAGATCCTGGAAGGAAGCGATATGGTCTTTATTACTGCCGGTATGGGCGGCGGTACCGGTACCGGGGGAGCTCCTATAGTTGCCTCTATTGCAAAGAGCCTGGGCGCTCTTGTAGTCGGTATTGTAACAAAACCCTTCAGATGGGAAGGCAAGAAAAGAATGATGAATGCCGAACAGGGCATTCAGGAATTAAGGCAGTATGTTGACAGCCTTATTGTAATTCCGAATGAAAGACTGTTGAATATACTTGACCCTTCAATCAGCGCTAACCAGGCCTTCGATAAGCCGAATGAAGTGCTCTACGAGGCTACGCGCGGAATTGCCGACATTATTACCATAGGCGGCATTATAAACGTGGACTTTGCCGACGTGCGCTCGGTTATGAGCCAGAGCGGTGAGGCCTTAATGGGCTGCGGAATTGCAAGCGGCGAAAACCGCGCAATTGAAGCTGCTCAGAAGGCTATCTCAAGCCCGCTCCTTGAAGGCGTAAGCATTAAGGGCGCTAAGAATATACTCCTTAATGTAACAGGCTCAAGCTCCCTTACAATGCGCGAGATCGATGAGGGCAACAAGGTGATCTATGATGCTGCAGGCGAAGAAGCAAACGTTATCTTCGGCTGGGTAAATAAAGAGGAGATGAATGAATACGTCTCTTATACCGTAATTGCCACCGGTTTCGACAGCAACAGGAAACAGAAGGAAGTAGCTCCTCAGGCCGCAAAGCCGCAGCCGACTCCATCTTTCTCCTTCGGGGGCTATAGCCCAAAGGAACCTGAACAGAACGATTTCAGGTTTACAAAGCAGGAGGATCTGGATATACCGACCATTTTCCGCGTGAAAGGCTCAAAATCGGTTGCCCTTCCGGAAGAGGATCAGGTACCTCAGAGCGGATTTACAATCGATAAGATTGCAAATTATCAGCCTGAAGACAAAAGAAAACAGGTTGAAGACGACAGAGATGACGATGAAAGCTCTTCATTCCTCAGAATGATGATGGACTAGAAGTCAATTAATAATTAAAAAGGAAAAATTAAAAAGTAAGAAGTATACAGAAGATTAAAAAAGGCTGGCTGGGATTTCTCCTTGTTGTGGTGACAAAGATAAGCGAAAAATGACTCTTCCAATTCGCAAATGAAATCTGGCAGCCTTTTTTTATTTTAAAAATTTAAGATAGACCTTTTGCAGTATTCAGGAAGCTTTCTCGGCAGATTTCCCCAGAATTTTTTTCTTGAATAAAAGGAAAAGAAGTACCAGTACTACCAGTATAAAAGAGATCATAACCGTGTGGTGCTGAACGCTCTCAAGCATAACTTCCCACTTGTCCCCGAAAAAGTATCCTACTGAAAGGAATCCCGCAGCCCAGATAAATGCTCCAAGGTAGGCAAAAAGAGCAAATTCCCAGAGCTCCAGCTTGCTGGTTCCTGCAATTATGGCAAAAATGTGCCTGATGCCGGGAATAAAGTATCCTATTAAAAGCGCCCAGCGCCCCACTTTTTCGAACCAGTTGTGTGCCTTTGCAAGCTTTTCTTCTGTAATGTGAAGATATCTGCCGTATTTGTGAAGTACATAAAGCCCGAATGTGCGCCCGATTGTGTAGCTTAAAGTTATACCAACTACACTTCCCAGATAGGCTGAAAAGAAGGCAGGAACAAGCTTAAGGTCGCCCTTGTAAACCAAAAAACCGGTCAGAGTAAGTAAAGTTTCATCAGGAACAGGCAGCCCCACAATCCCAAGAACAAGCAAAATGAAAATCCCCCCGTAACCGTACTGACTAATCCAGAATTCTATATTTCCCATTAACTCCCCAAAAACCAAAAATTATTTATTAAAGCTGAAATAGTAGAGCTTTATATCGGGCGAATTATACTGCCTTAGGAGTATAAAGTCGGATGACCTGTCGTCGTAAACGTCGTACAAAAAGTATTTCCTGTAATGTGAAAAGAAATATCTGTGAAATGACGAATCAGAGGCAGCCAGCAAAGTCTTGGCTACCGTATCATTCCAGTCGCGGTTATGCGAGGAAACCAGCCACACATTCCTGTGAGTTTCCATTATAGGCCTCAGCATTTCCCGCAGGCTGTCAGGGTTTAGCTGCGGGGCACTTGGCTCAAAAGGAATCAAAACGACGTCCGTCCTTTTGGAATAATACTCATACATAAATCTGCATACGCCGGCATTAAACAATATGGCGTCGCCCTTTTTTGTCTTTGCGTCCAGGTATCCTATTGCCTCACGCCACGTCTCCTTATTTGTCGTAACCAGGTCGTTTGCCCAATTAAAAACTGACAGGCCCAAAATAAGCAGAAGTATCGATAATTTCACTGGTTTTGAAGATATATTATTTATCCCTTTGCCTGCAAGTATAATGAATGCCGCAGAAGAGGCAACAGTATATTTGACCATAAAAATGGGGGAAAGGAACTGCGAAATGAGAAAAGGCAGGAGTACCGGAACAGAAAGCCAGATAAAAAGAAAATAAGCCTCATTAACGTTAACTATAGACAGCCTGTATTCAATATCTTCAAAGTCCCCGGCAAACTTTCCCTGTACGTTGACTTTAATTACCCTGGAGATAAAAATAATTGACAGCATCATCATCGGGATCATTACTAAGGCAAGTATTAGCGAACCCGAATACTCAACTAAAGTCTCCGGAAGCTGCAGAAGTGTAGCTCTCGGAATCCAGAGGATTTTCTGCGCCAGGAGGAACTGCCTGTAGAAGATAATTAACCAGGGTACAAAAAGAAAGAAAGTTACGGCGTTTGTAGAAAGAAAAGGAAGAACGTTTTCCTTAAACTTCCTTTTGGAATAAAATGCAAGGCTGAAGAAATAGAAAAATTCAGCAGCAACAATAAAATAACTGTAAACGTGTGTGTGAAGAAGAAGAAAGTTTACAATGAGGTACATTACCCACATGCTTTTCTTGTGCGAGCTAAGCGCCAGAAGCAATAGGTGCATTGAAACAACTGTTAGTAAGCTAAGCAGTGCGTACATCCGGGCTTCCTGCGCAGCCTCTATATTTATGTAAGAGAGTGCCAGAAGAAAAGAGGATACGAGGGCTGTCCTTTCTTCAAAAATGTATTTTGCCAGGTGAAATATGGCATAGATTGTAATTGTACTGAACAAAACAGAAAGTGCGCGCACTGCAGTCTCGCCGTAGCCGAAAAGTGAGGTCCAGATGTGGAGCAAAAAATAGTACAAAGGGGGATGAAAGTCACGGGAAGTCTGCTGAATTATATCCCCAAATGACATCTGAGCGAGCCTGACCGAATAAACCTCATCAAACGTCAGGCTTTCAGCTCCTAGAAGTATAAATCTTAATGCAAATCCCGCGATTATAACTAAGGGCAGCAAAATCTTATAGGTCTCAGGTGCAATAGTTTTTGCCGGCTGCAAAGTACGTAATACATCTTTCTTGATCATTTAGCTAAGTTTCTTTGTTTTCCAATCCTGCTTCTTTTCCCTGCAATGGCTGTATTTAAGTTAATATAAATAAAAAATCACCCATTGCAATCAAAAATTTCTCCTGGAAAGGACCCCGGAAAGAGGAAAAATATTAGCCTTTCACATTCAGAATTCATACTCCTCAGCTAAAGTGAACAACTGTTGTATAGATTATTGTACACCGCGGGACTTAAAAGCCCCGTTAAAATGCAAAAATCGCAGAATTATTCTGGCACCTAAGTTGTTTATATCAAAGAAAGAGAACAATAACCGGGGTCTGAAATGAAACTTATGAAATACTTAACCGCTTTATTTATAACTGTATATGCATTCTTATTAACGGGATGCGATATAAATCAGAATCACTTTAATGATGCACCTCCTGCACCGCCATCAAATGTTTATTCCATAAACGGGAATAACAGGGTGGATATATACTGGGACTATAGCCGCAACAAAGAAGTGGCAGGATATAACGTTTATTACAGCTACTCCTACGATGGGAAGTATACGCTCCTGGGCTCCACAGAGTCTGACCATTTTACGGATTATGATGCAAAAAATGGCGACACTTACTTCTATGCAGTTGCGGCATATGACTTTAACGGTAATGAAAGTGATTTAAGCATCGAGCAGGTGCAGAGCACACCCCGTCCTGAGGATTTTGACAGGGTGATCTACGACTACAGGCGGTTCCCGAATACCTCGGGCTTTGAGTTTGCCTCAAATTCAGTAATGCCGTATGACTCTAAGAATACAGATTTCTTCTTTGAAAACTTTCAGGGCAAGTTCTACCTGGATGTATGGGACGACTCGGATATTTTGGATATGGGTCCTACAAGAGATATTTACGATATACAGATGGCCCCAACCCAGGGCTGGTCACCTACAAAGGATACCGTTGCAGTTGTAGGCCATACTTACGTCATCTGGACCTTTGACAACCATTATGCAAAAATCAGGGTGACAAACATAACAAATGACAGGATTACCTTCGACTGGGCTTACCAGACCGTCGAGGGCAACAGGATGCTCAAGGAGTCAGCAGGGGAAAGAAAAACCCTTACATTCGACGAAAAGAAGCACCACAGAATGCTCCTGAAGTAGGGCAGGATTCAGCCTCTAAAAGCCATAAATAACTAAGGCAGTGTGAATGAAGTGAAAAAGCATACTTTTTAGTATGCTTTTTCTATATTTGCTGTTTATATTTGGATTGATGTTTAATTTTAATGCAATTTTTAATGATACGGAAGTCTTTTTATATAATTCTTTCCTTTAGTATCTGGATAGCATTATGTGAAGTTTTGTATCCCCAGTCTTTTAATCCCAAAGGACAGCTCAAGGACCAAAAGCTTACAGGTGACGTTCCGAGGGTGATTTTTAACAAAATCGAAGAGGGATTTTCTCTCCGGGATATTAACAAATTTTCTAACAATATCAGTTCTCAGACCTATTTAAGCTTACCCAACGGCATTACCGGATATTACAGTGCTACCCAGGTATTTTATATACTGCAGGATTTTTCGCGTATCTACAAACCTGTCAGTTTCAGGTTCCTTACTGTAAACGAGAGGACCGATAATCCTTATGCCTCGGGTTACTACAGATATGAATCCAGGGGGGTAAGGGGAACTGCACAGGTATATATCTCCTTAAAACTATTTGGAAATAGTTGGAAGATTTCCCAGATTACGATTAACTGATGTCAGGCAAATATAAAAAAATATTAAATAAATACTTCTGGAAGGGCAGTAAAAAGTATTTCTCGGTTTTTTATTTGTCCGTTTTTCTCATTCTGGTTACTGGCATAGTTTCGCCGGTAATGCTCCAAAGCAGACAGCAGAATTGGGAAAAGGAACTAAATAAAATAGTCACTTCTATTGAGTCTTCGGTTTCTAAAAGCCTTAAGTCGAAGGAAAATAACGTCCTTAAGAAAAGCTCCCAGGTAAAAAGCTTAATAAGAACTTTGTCAGTCCGGGGAAAAGCCAGCCCTCAGGGCCTCATTGAAGCCTTAAATGAAAAGAATTCTTCCGACTATTCTGTGGAAGTATTTAATGACAATGAACAGCTCGTTGCCTGGACGGATGAGATTGCAATTCCGCAGGAAAGGTTTTTCCCGGTTTTTTATGATCCGGGTGAAGCTCACTTTTATAGATCAGGCCTTTATACATACTTAACAGTAACGGATACTGTAAGGCTTGCAGGAAGATTATATTACGAGTCTGTCAGCCTCCCGGTTGAAAAGTATTACAATATTCAGAATGATTACTACAAAAAGATTAGCCTGACTGAGGAGTTTACCAATAAGTATCTGACCCCTTTTGAGATAGAATACTCCCAGGTTGCCCATAAAAGCCTGGACGGAAGGAAATATTCAGTTGTAATTAACAACAATAAGAGCCACCAGATAGCCGTAGTTTCGTTCTTAAAGCCCGCAAAAGACGAAAGCCAGGCAAGCCTCAAAGACTTCTTTATTGATCTTCAGTCTATACTTGCAATAGTAGGACTGGCTGCCTTGCTCATGGGTTTTTTCAGCGAGATCCAGGGGGTTAAAAGCAGGCTCCTTAAGGCCTCGGTCTTAATTGTATTTGCAGTTGCATTAAGGTTTGCTTTGTTTTTCATGGAGGTCCCGGCAAAATTTCTTGAAGGGCCATTGACAAATGCATCTTTCTTTGCCTCGTCATTTGGATTCGGAATTGTGAAAAGCCCGCTGGAATTCTTCATTACGGTTATTTTTGCCCTTTTTATTTGCGTTTATATTTATGAAAACGTTGTAGCACACATCAAGACAAACAGGAATGATGAGAAAAAGAACATATATTCTTTTGCCATTCTTACAGCTATTTCTGTCCTCCTGTACCTTATTTTCTTAAGAGGGCTCGGGGCATCAATAAGAAGCGTCATTTTCGACTCTTCACTGCGCTATTTCAGAGAGCCCGGGCTCTTGCCCGATTATCCTGCTGCCCTGATGCAGCTGAATGTACTTCTTCTTGGAACCGGTTCGGTCCTGGTTGCCCTTTCAATACTCCTTACAATATTTAATTATATCCCGTACGTTGAAAAGAAGAAGCTGCAAAAAAGCATGCTTTGGGTGCTCATAGTCTTTCAGATTGCAGGTGTCATCTATGACCTTACTCAAAATGAACCCCAGGGCACACCACTTATCAGGATCTTGTTTGTTACCTTTACTTTCATACTGGCCTGGAAAGTTTTCTTCGGGGAGCGTAAAGTACTCTACAATTATGTGTATTATGCACTTATTTCATCGGTAATAACAATAAGCCTTCTCAACTACTATAACTCTTCGCTGGAAAAAGAGTCGCTGAAGACCACAGCCTATGAACTGACCAGGGCAAGCGACGAATGGCTGGAATTCCTTGTGCGTGAGTCTTTAATAAATGCTACAAGAAGCGATGAAACCGTTAAGGCCTTAAAAGAGCAGGGGACGAACTTTGAAACCGCGGCATTTATGATCTGGTCCGAAAGCTCACTTCAGAGAGAGGCAATGCCTTCCTCGGTTACGCTTCTTGACAGGGAGAAGAGAATGCTGGGCAGTTTTGGCGTTGATATAAACCCTGTGTACAGGGTTACACCAATGGTGCTCAACTACGAGGGCGAGGATATTCAGATCTTTAATAATTACAGGCCCGAAGGCCTGGACGGCGGCAAAATTATTTCGGGCATCGTGCCGATAAAAGAAGATAATGTGCTCCTGGGATACGTCGTTACCTCGGTTCTCTTTAATCCCGATAACTACAAGGTCAGCAGCCTTCCCCCTTTCCTGGCCTCTAATTTTAACTCTGCAAATTCCACCGTCAGTTTTGAAAAGCTGAAAGTCTTTGAGTTCGAAAACGACAGGCTGAAAAACGTATACGGGGATATTACTCCTGCCGATACTTATACAAAAAGCATTCTTTTGACCCATCCGGAAGAAAGGGAAGCATGGACGACACTGAAGGTGGATGATGAGAACTATACGACATATATACTGAGGGAAATAAAAGGGGAAAACTTAAGAACAATTGCCGTGCTCTTAAGAGAAAAGAATTTTTCCTGGAGCCTTTACAATTTCTTTAAGGTCTTCTTTATCCACAGCCTTTTTATAATCGTCCTGCTTCTGGTCCTATACGGCACTCAGCTCAGGAAGTCGGGATTTATTAAGTATACCTTCAGGGCGCAGCTTCTTGCGGCTTTTCTTTTTATCTCACTGCTGCCTCTTATTTTTATGGCTTTTTATAACAGGAGCCTTACAGAGGAGAAAACCCGTGACCTGATTTTACTTAAGCTTGGGCAGAGTACCAGCAACATTGAAAGCTACGTCAGGGAGCATTTGAAGCAGGATAAGACGAAACCCATCAACCTCATATTCTCTGAGGCTTCCCGGGACCTGAACCTGGATTTTGCGCTTTATTCCGGGAACAGGCAGACCTTCAGTACACGCGAAGAATATTTCAGGGCGGGAATTCTGCCCGGGATAATGAACCCTTCGGCTTACAGCAAACTCTTCTTCCAGGGATACACCAGGTACGACATGAGGGAAAAGGCCGAGGATTACACGTATAATTCAATCTATACAAAGGTCAACTTTGACGGAACCGACTACGTGCTTAAGGTAAGCGATGTGTTTAACAAAATTTCACTCCCTATTACAGGCGAGGAAGTGGATATATTTCTTTTCGGAAGCTATTTCTTTGCTACTATACTGGTGATAATGATAAGCACCATTCTGGCCAACAGAATTTCTTCTCCTATCCGGGGGCTCACAAGGGCTACAATTTCAGTTGCAGGAGGAGACCTTAACTTTGAAATCAGGAATAAGCAGAAAGGGGAAATCAGGGACCTTGTTAACGGGTTTAATTCCATGATCCGCGAGCTTCAGAGAAGCCAGGCGGAGCTTGCACAGATGGAAAGGGAATCGGCATGGAAGGAGATGGCACGCCAGGTTGCTCATGAGATAAAAAATCCGCTTACTCCGATGAAGCTGGCCGTGCAGCAGCTGATGATTGCATACAGGGATAAGTCTCCTAAGTTCGATGCAATTTTTGACAAGGTCTCCAAAACAATCATAAATCAGATTGACACACTGAGCAATATAGCCTCAGAGTTTTCCGGATTTGCAAGAATGCCCAACCTCAAGGTGGAAAAGGTTGACTTGAGCGCAGTTACCCAGGAAGCATGTGACCTGTATGTGGAGGAAAACGTTAAAATTTCAATCAGCAATGAGTCAAAGAACCTTATTGTTGAGGCCGATAGGGACCAGCTTAAAAGAACAATTATTAACCTTATCCGGAATTCCATTCAGGCCGGGGCTACAGCAGTAAGCCTTAAGGCCATAAGCGACGGGGAATTCATCAATCTTGAAATTACGGATAACGGAAAAGGTATCCCGGAGGAGCTCCTGCCGCGCATCTTTGAACCGAATTTTACCACCAAGGAAAAGGGAATGGGTTTAGGCCTTAAAATTGCGAAAAAGTTTATGGAAGGAATCGGCGGCAGCATAACTATAGCCGGATCCAATGACAAGGGAACAAGAATTCTCCTTCAATTTAAAAAAGTGCGGTAACTATGGCAGGAATCACTCCACACCAGCAGGCTGCTTTGAACTACAAAGAGCACATTTCCCTGACCGCAAATGCCGGTTCGGGAAAAACATTCGTCCTTTCAAGGCGTTACGTGGAAATTGCCCTAAAGGAAAATGTCTCTTTAAGAAATATCGTTGCCATCACTTTTACAGATAAAGCTGCCGGGGAACTATATAAGAAGATTTCCGAAGAGGTGCAGAGGCGCTACCTTGAGAGTACGGACTTTCAGGAAAAGAAAATAATTGAAAGAATAAGGCGCCAGCTAGTTTCGGCCAATATTTCAACCATCCATTCCTTCTGCATAGACATTTTGCGCGAGTTCCCCCTGGAGGCTGAACTAGACGCTAACTTTACACCTATTGACCAGAACCTTTCAGATGAGCTCCTGGACCTTAGCGTTGAGGAGACGATTAAGCATTATATCTCAGATGAGGAAAATTCTGGAAAGCTCAAATACCTGATAAGAATATTTGCTTCCAAGAACGTCCTTAAAAGCGTGGTTGCCTCGCTTATACAAAAAAGGAAAAACATACTGAAGCTGGCTTCGGAAGTCTATACGAAGGATGAGAAAGAAATAAGCACCTTTTTCTACACGAATTTTGAAAAGTATGTCTCGCAGATCGTTGAGGCTAACAGGGAAAAGGTTATCATCAGTATTAAGAGAATTAACAGTACTGTACTTTCCCATAAGCCCGATAACCCTTTGGCTCTCGAAGTTGATTCTCTTCTTTGCAGGCTTCAGGAAGCTGACAGCTTTAGCCGGATGCTCGCAATCCTTAAGGAGCTAAAAGGCAGGCTTATTACCAGTTCCACTTCAAGCCTGAAGAAGGTAGGATACCTTAATAAGGAGCGTGAGGTCCTAAGCGCGGAAATAAGGAGTGTTGAGGAATATTTTTCTGAAATTGCAGGATTCGACCTGCCCGGAGACCACGAGGAAGTAGAAGTAGAGCTTGCGCGATTCGGAAAGAATTTAATCGAGGTTTTTGACAGCGCCTTAAACGCCTACGGCGAGAAAAAGCGCCAGATGGGCTACCTGGATTTTGAAGATATACTTATCCTTACGCAGAACATACTTGTTAAGGAAGATGTCTGCCGGGCCCTAAGGGAAAAGCTGCAGTACGTAATGATTGACGAATACCAGGATACCAACGAAGTCCAGTACGAAATTTTTATGCCCATTCTTGACTACCTCAGGCAGGGTAACCTTTTTATTGTTGGAGATGAAAAGCAGAGCATATATATGTTCCGCGATGCCGAGCTCAAGGTGTTTAACCGTACAAAAAGTGACATCATGATGGCCTCGGGCGAAAAGAACCTGCTTAACCTGCCCGACAGCTTCAGAATGGCCCCTGCAATATGCCTTTTTACAAACTATATCTTCCGCAGCCTTTTTAGTAATCCGAATCCTGTCTATAACGAGGTTAACTATTGTGACCTGGTATGTGCTAAGGACGAAACAACGCCCGGCGGAGTCGAAATAATACTGGCTGATAAGACAGATGAAACTAATACTGAAGCTGAACTCATTGCACGCAAAATTGTATGCCTTACGGGATCTGATGGGACTCAAGACATCAGGTTTGATGACATAGCAATCCTCTGCCGCAAAAGAAAATCATTTGAAGAACTGGAAAGGGCTTTTAACAGGTACCACATACCCTTTACAATCGTAGGGGGCACGGGCTTTTACCAGAAACAGCTTGTATCGGACATCTATAACTACCTGTCTTTCCTCCTTAACAGGGAAAACGACGCTGCCCTGGTTAGCATCCTCAGGTCCCCCTTTTTCTCACTTTCGGACGTTGAGATCTATGAGATATCGCTGAGGGAAAAATACTGCTTCTGGGAGTCACTTAAAGCCTATGCCCCGGAGTCGCCGAAGATTCAGGAAGTTGCATCCATACTTGAAAACAACCTGGTGCTTGTTCACCAGTATGACCTTACCTCGCTCCTTCGCAGGATAATAAGGGAAAGCAGTTATCTTACGGTTCTGAGCTCAAAACCCAACGGCCTTCAGGAAATAGCAAACCTGGAGAAGC
This sequence comes from Ignavibacteria bacterium, assembly GCA_025612375.1. Taxonomy (NCBI): domain Bacteria; kingdom Pseudomonadati; phylum Ignavibacteriota; class Ignavibacteria; species Ignavibacteria bacterium. Next base: position 156,238 of record JAAXKN010000003.1, on the reverse strand, counting down.
TGATCGCTATTTCGCATAACTTTTCCATTTCGGGTTATAAGACGCTCTACGATTTTATTAACTACCTTAGCGATGCAATTATAAATATAGACGACGAAGGCCAGGCCTCGGTTGCACTTGAAAGCGCATGCGTGAAAATAATGACGCTCCACCAGGCAAAGGGGCTCGAATACAAGGCTGTTTTTCTTTATGCCTGCCATGAATACACTCAGCAGGATACGGTCAGGGCAAAGTCGGTTGTTATAAATAAGGACTTCGGACTGCTTACTTCTGTTCCTGTCAACAATAACTATTTTGAAGACTACAGGCAGGCACCCATCGTTGCACTGCATAACTTTATGGCAAGGAAGAAGAACCTGGCCGAAATAAAAAGGCTCCTTTATGTGGGCGTGACCAGGGCTAAGAATTACCTCTATATTTCTGCAACACACAAAGACTATAAGTTTAACCCGGAATCCTTCATGAGCCTCATACTCACAGGACTGAAAATAAAGCTTCCGGTGGAGGCAGTAGAAATAAACTTTGAACAAAGTTTCCTTAAGAGCCTTGAGGATGGGTTTACAAATGAAACAAAAACTCTATCCCTGAATATCCCGGTTGTAAATCAAACCGGTGCGGCAAGCCCCATCGAAATTTCAGACAGCTCCGGCAGCCTGGCAGATAAAATTCTGAAGATAGATCCTGTCCCGGATATGCAGGAAGATGAGACAATTTCAGCTACCAAAATTGCAGTCTATACGCAGTGCCCAATGAAGTATTACCTGACATATGAACTGGGATATTCAAAGCTTCTAAAAACATTCCAGAGGGATTTTACTCATTTTGACTTTAAGCAGGAGGATGAGGAACCCTCTAAGCCGTCGTTTGCCGACGTAAAGGGAAAGCTGCTTCACTTTCTTCTGGAGCATGAAGCCGTGCCGGGAAGTTACGAGGACAGGCTTGAGGAGCTGATTAAAAGCGAACTGCATTTTGTCGACGCAACCGCAGAGAACCTTAAGTCCATAAAGGATTCTGTTATTGAGGACCTGAATTCATACCTCAGCTCCAGAACCTGCCGGGAAATTAGGTCATTCAGGAATTTCAAGAATGAGTTTGAGCTGCTCGTAAGGGAAAAGGACTTTTATCTCTATGGAATTGTGGACAAACTAGTTCTTGAGGATAAAAGGGTAATTGTTATAGATTTCAAGTCGGACGGCATCGCTGAGAAGGAAATTCATTCCAGGAAAGAGCACTACCTCCCGCAGCTGAAGTTCTATGCCTACCTGATCAGTAAGCTTTATACTGAAGTGGAAGAGGTGGAAATCAGGCTCATATTTCTGAAGCATCCGGAAGTTGAGGTAAAGTCCGTCCTGAAGAAAACTGAAATTGAAGCTATCGGCTTTGAACTCTACGGGGTTGTGGATAAGATACGCAGGATGGAGTTTGGTAAAAATCTGAACCATTGTTACTATTGTCATTATTCTATGGATAAACGCTGCATAATGCAGTAAAATCGGGGAAACGGAACAATTTCTGTGGAGAAAAACAGCATTATTATGACGGAAAATTCAGCCTCTGAAAAGGAAAATTTCTTTCCCAATGCGGGTATTTTCCGGAGGGCAGTGGCATTTTTTATAGACCACCTCATTCTTCTTGTCACATTTTTATTTGTTTTTAATAATTATTTTGATTTCTTTTTATACAAAATAATTTTTTCATCGCGGCAGTTTGCTCTCTTGGTTACAATTATTATCTTAATAGTTGAACTCTATTTTGTTCTCTTTGAATGGCTTTGGAGAGGCAAAACTCCGGGCAAGTTTCTAATGGGTATATTTGTAGTAAAAGAGGGTGAAAAGGATTTGGATTTCTATTCCCTTCTGGTCCGGAACCTGTTAAGGTGTACGTATTTTATTCCCCCGTTTTTTGTATTGCCCGACCTGATATCTGTAATAGTCAGCAAGCGCAATAAAAGGCTGGGAGATCTTTTCGCCGGAACTGTCTGTGTTATAAAAATAAGAGCCAAATCAGAAGACATCTCTGAAGCTTAAGAACTTTCTTTTTCCCAATCCCGGTTCCATATAAAAACCGGAGTGAGAAAAGGCATTTGAAATTATATTCATATATGAGGAGCTAAAATGAAAAGCAGAATTACCCAGATAAGAGATATGTCTGTAATTGAACAAGAGTTAACCCATGGAAAAGCTGGCGTACTCAGTTTCATCAGCCCTGACGAGGAACTTGTACAGGCTGTTGTTCCCTATCTTTATCTTGATAAAAATATTTACTTATTCTTCGAGGAGTCCGATGAGAACTTTCTGAGCATGAACTTTGATAATAATGTCAGCTTTGCAGTCTTCAAGGCTGAAAACGGAAAAGAGGCTTCTTCCCTGGCAAAGGGGTACAAACTGCTTCAGATTCTTTGCCGCGGCATTATTAGAAGAGTTGAGGAAGTAAGAAGTGCCGAGGAAGTTTATACCCAGTATATAAATAAGTATTACTCAGGTTCTGAAGGTGAAGAATCCTTTATCGGCATCAGAGGCGTTTTTATAGATACAGAGGAAATCCAGGCCAGCAGTGTTTCCGCCTGAGTGCCCGTACTCCTTTATGGGCCCTCAGGGTTTAATCTGATTTTTGCAGCATCTTATGGATTAAATCCTGAATCCCGCATTCCATTTTGCCTTACCTTTCACGAAAATAAAAAATCGCTGATGAATTTTTAATAAAAGTATCATAAATTGCTATCTGTAATTTTAACCATTGGACCTTTTTACCAGTTGTGTTCCTCTTTTAAGAATTGTTCCCCGGTTCAAATGGCGGTTTTTATCATTAAATTTGTTTTCCGGAGCATGTAAATGTTAAATTATGTCTGGCTTGCTCTCATTGTACTGGGCATTGGAGTCGCAATAAGCACCGATTTAGTCGAAAAAAATAACAATAAGTACCAGAATAATACTCCTATTCCGGTTCAGGTTCGTTTCGACGAGCCTTTTAAGAATGATCTTTCAAAAACCTACAACGTCAGGCTTTCTGTCAGCCAGTCCGATTTCAGTAAGTATTACAAGGAAAACGTCACGGGCGGGGTGGTGCAGAATGCAAAGGTTACCTACGACAAGGATAAAAAAAATGTAACCCTCTTCCTTAAGACGGGAGACGCAACCCCGAAGATCTGGAAGCAGATGGCAAAGGTTACAGGAAAGGAAGACGACCTTAACGGCAAGGTTTACTTCTACAACTTTCAGGGCGACTCGGCTGCAAAGGCAGGCATTGTCTTTGAGGAGGTCTCATTTGCTAAAATGAAGGACGTGACCTCATCTGCCTTAAGCTATGCTGGTACAGCAGTTAACATTGCCCTTGAACTTATAGGCATTATGGCTCTCTGGCTCGGCATTATGAAGATTGCCGAGGAGGCAGGGCTTATTACAATTATTGCAAAGGCACTTAAACCGGTTACAAAGTTCCTGTTCCCGGATGTCCCGTCCGACCATCCTGCAATGGGCTCCATGATTATGAATATTTCTGCCAACATGCTCGGACTCTCAAATGCCGCAACGCCCTTCGGCCTGAAGGCAATGGAGGAACTGGATAAACTGAACCCGAACAAGGGCACTGCCACAAACGCCATGTGTACTTTCCTTGCCGTTAACACAGCAGGCCTTACCTTTATCCCTGCTACGGCAATTGCCATCAGGGCTGCCTCGGGAAGCTCCGATCCTGCAATCATAATCGGCACATCTGTCTTCGGCGCAATCTGTGCCACAATCGTTGGTGTTACTTCGGCAAAGATTATGGAAAAATTCCCTGTCAGAAAAGGTGAGGGCGGGGAATGGTTCAGGTCAAACGTTAAGGGCCTGGGTATTTTTATGGGACTCATAGTTTTAATTGCCCTTGTCTTTGCCCTTGGAATTGCTCCTGCAATCGGATCTTTGTTCAGCTTTATAAGCCCTTCTTTATTTAAGGATATAGTACAGATTATTTCAATTCTTGCAATTCCGGGACTAATCTTTATTTTTATAGTGTATGGATTTTTCAAAAAAGTTAAGATATATGAGAAATTTATTGAAGGAGCAAAGGAAGGCTTTAATGTTGCTGTAAGGATAATTCCTTTCCTGGTCGGTATGCTCGTTGCTATCGGTATATTCAGAGCAGGCGGGGCAATGGACTTCCTTATTTACATTATACGTCCTGTTACAGACCTGATCGGAATGCCGGCCGAAGCCCTTCCGATGGCACTCATGCGCCCATTATCAGGAAGCGGCTCGCTTGGCATAATGGCTGAAACTATTGCCGTGCACGGCCCCGATTCCATGATAGGTATACTGGTCTCAACATTCTACGGCAGCAGTGAAACCACGTTTTATGTTCTGGCCGTATATTTCGGATCTGTCGGCATTGCCAGAACAAGGCATGCGCTTGCTGCAGGACTTCTGGCCGACCTGGCCGGTGCACTGGGCGCATTGTTTATAGTAAAACTACTATTCGGATAAAAATAATTGGATAAAATATGAAAGCTTTTATAACAAGAAAACTTCCCGGAAATGCTGTAGATCTTTTGATAGAAAAAGGAATAGATGTTGTTGTCTTCGGAAAAGACCGCCAGATTTCCAAAGAGGAGTTTCTTAAGCATGCAAAAGATGCCGACGGCATAATATCACTTCTCTCGGATAAGATTGATAAAGATATAATCTCGGGGCTTAAAAACTGTAAGGTAATTGCAAATTATGCCGTGGGCTACAACAACATAGATTTAAGCGCTGCAAAAGAGAAAAATATTGTTGTTACAAACACACCTGAACTTTTAACCGATGCCACGGCTGATATTGCAATAGCACTCATGCTTGCCTGCTCAAGGCACATCACGGAAGGCGACAGGTTAATGCGTGAAAATAAATTTTCAGGCTGGGCTCCTGAACTCCTTCTGGGCATCGGCTTAAGCGGTAAGACCTTCGGCTTAATAGGTGCAGGAAGAATAGGTGCGGCTGCTGCAGTAAGGGCAAAGGCTTTCGGAATGAACATTGTTTATTTCAGCCGTTCCAGAAACGAAAGCCTTGAAAAGGCCACGGGCGCAAAGAAAGTCTCTTTGGAGAAACTTTTGAAAACTTCCGATGTGATCTCGTTACACGTGCCATTGACAGATAAAACAAGGAATCTTGTTGATAAAGATCACTTACATTTAATGAAAGAGACTGCAATTTTAATAAACACTGCGCGCGGGGAGATCCTCGACGAAAAGGAACTGATTAAAATGCTGAAATCCCGGAGGATTTTTGCCGCAGGCTTTGACGTTTATGAGAATGAACCCCTGCTGAACAAGGATCTGCTGAAATTGAAGAACGTGGTTCTGCTGCCTCATATTGGCAGCGCTACATTCGAGGCAAGGACAAAAATGGCCGAACTATGTGCTAAAAATCTCATTAATGTATTAAAAGGGAGGAAACCTCTGACTCCGGTCATTTAAGTGCCTTGTTTTGCTTTTCCCCTTTTTTGAATTAAGTTTTCTTTGGCTTGCTCCTGCAGAGAACGCTCCCGGGGCGTTCTCTGCAGGAGTGGCAATAGTTAAGTTAATTGACTATTTTGCAGTAAAAATTATACCAATAAACTTAAAAAAGAACACACCACATGAGAATAGGTATACCAAAAGAAACAATACTCGAAGAAAAACGGGTCGCTTTAGCACCTGCAGGTGTAGATGCACTGGTTAAATCGGGGCATACTGTTTTTATCGAAAGCTGTGCTGGTATGGGCAGCAACTTTTCTGATGAGGAGTACAGAAAAGTAGGCGCCAGTGTAGTCTATAGCGCCGAAGAGGTATATAACAGAGCAGAACTCATTACAAAAATTGCTCCCCTTACTGAGGCTGAGGCTTCAATGCTTCAGGAAGACCAGATCCTCTTTGCTTTTCTGCACCTTGCAATCGGTAAAAAGAAAATTCTTGAGACGCTTATTTCAAAAAAGGTTACTTCTATTGGGTTTGAACTGATTGAAAATGATGAAAATCTGCCTGTCCTTCAGTCCATGAGCGAAATAGCAGGGCAGATTGCAATCCAGGTGGCCGAACGCTACCTTGAGAGCACTTCCCGTGTAAGCCGCGGTATCCTCCTGGGCGGTATTACAGGCGTTGCCCCGGCAGCTGTGGTTATTCTCGGTGCCGGCGTTGTGGGTACTAATGCCGCACGTGCTGCACTTGGACGCGGGGCTCAGGTGATTATTCTGGACAGGGACCTCAACCGCCTCAAAAGAATTGACAACCTTTTCCAGAAAAGGGTTACTACTGTTGTTGCAAACCCGTATACCGTTTCAAGGGGTGCAAAGTTTGCTGATGTTCTTATTGGTGCTGTTTTAATAAAAGGCGAAAAAACGCCTCACGTGGTTTCTGAGGATATGGTGCGCCAGATGAAAAAGGGTGCTGTTATTGTTGATGTTTCTATCGACCAGGGGGGCTGCATTGAAACTAGCCATCCCACTACAATCTCCGACCCTGTTTTTGTGCAGCATGACGTAATACACTGCTGCATCCCGAATCTGCCTGCACTGGTCTCACGGACTGCCAGCTACGGACTTACAAACGCGTCTTTGGATTATATACTGAATATTGCTGATAACGGTCTGTCGAATGCTTTGCTTGGTGATTTGGGCTTATCCAGAGGGGTTTGTACCTATAATGGATTCTGCTCAAATGAGAATATTGCAGAAGTGTTTAACGTCGAATACAGAAGACTTCACATTTTTTCCAAAAACTAATAAAAGTGATTTATGTCATATGAAGATTTCAAAGTAGGGCAGTTTAGAACTGCAAACTGGCTGAAAAATTATACCTCAAAGCTGATTTCGGCCGATGAGGCTGTTAAGGTAATTAAGTCCGGAGACCATATTGCCATCCAGCCCGGATGCGCAGTCCCGATGGAACTGGTCAGGGCTATGGTAAGACGCAAAGATGAGCTTGAAAACGTCAATATATATCATATCCTTACCGTTGGACCTGTACCTTATCTGGATCCTGGTATGGAAAAACACTTCAGGCATACGGCGTTTTTTATCGGCGGCAATTCCAGGCAGGCGGTTAATGAAGGAAGGGCCGACTTTGTACCGATATTTCTTTCCGAGGTTCCTCTTTTATTTAAAAACGGCGTTATAAAGCCGGACGTTGCCCTCATAAATGTTTCCCCGCCCGATGAACACGGCTTCTGCAGCTATGGCGTCGATGTCGGAACAATCAAAACTGCCGCTGAAAAATCCAAAATCATTATTGCTCAGGTCAATAAAAGAATGCCTAGAGCCCTCGGTGACTGCTTTATTCACATAAATAAAATCCATTATGTCGTTGAGTACGATGAAGCAATCCAGGAGCTGCCGCAGGTAGATAGCGATCTTAACGAGGATACACTGGCCATTTACAACAATATAGGGCACTATATCGCAGACCTTATTGAAGACGGATCGACTCTCCAGATGGGCATTGGAGCCATTCCGGATGCGGTTCTGAGATTCCTGAAGAACAAGAAGGACCTTGGCGTCCATACGGAAATGTTCTCTGACGGAATGATCGAACTGGTCGAAGAAGGCATCGTAAACAATGAAAAGAAAACTCTCCACCCGGGAAAGATTATTGCGGGTTTTGTGCTCGGAACAAAAAGAGCATTCGACTTTATAAATAATAATCCTATTGTGGAATTCCATCCGCAGGAATATGTTAATGATCCCTTTGTTATATCGAGAAACTACAAAATGGTTGCCATAAATTCGGCTATCGAAGTCGATTTGACGGGACAGGTGTGTGCAGATTCCATAGGAACCAGGTTCTTTAGCGGCATTGGCGGCCAGGTGGATTTTGTCCGCGGGGCAGCAAGAAGTGAAGGCGGAAAGCCTATAATCGCCCTTCCTTCAACGACAAAGGATTTCAAAATTTCAAGAATTGTCCCGGCATTAAAACCAGGCGCCGGAGTCGTAACCTCAAGAGGAGATGTGCATTACATAGTGACTGAATATGGGATCGCCCATCTTTATGGAAAATCTATTAGGGAAAGAGTTAAGGCACTCATAAAGGTGGCACATCCCGATTTCAGGGAAGAGCTCTCAAGGTATGCCAGGGAAAACTTTAAGATCTAAGGTATGATTGCAGCTATCGGCGATATTCACGGGTGTTTTTATACTCTTGAAGCCCTGGTTAATAAACTCAGGGCTGAATACCCGGATGCTGAAATCTACTGCGTCGGGGATCTGGTAGACAGGGGAAAAAACAGTTTTGAGGTCGTTAAGTTCTTAATGGACAACAAAATTAAGTTTACTCCCGGAAACCATGACTATATGTTCTATGCTTATGTCAGAGAGCCAAAAAGCATTTTTGCCAGGGCATGGGTCTATAACGGAAATGAGGCCACGCTAAGAAGTTATCTGGACCATTTTGACAGTGTTGTAAAACATATTGAATTTATTCATGCCCAGCCTCTTTACTTTAATCTGGAAGATTGTTTTATTTCACATGCGGGCATTTCTGAACGGTACAAAAAATATCTTCCGCCAAATTTGAGAGATAACCTGGAGGCGCTTGACAAGCTTATTTACGGTGAGTTCGAAAATGAAACCGGAGTCCTCTGGTCCAGGGAAAAACTCCTGAACCTGGGGAAAATTCAGGTCGTCGGGCATACGAAACAGGATAGTGTGAGATACGACACAAAGTCAAATGCCTTATATATTGATACCGGCGCCTGTATAGGCAATAAGCTCAGTGCAGCGGTTATACATCGTAATGAACTGGTCGAAACGGTGGAAGAACCTACACATTTAAACGATATTTGAAGCAAAAACGGCATTTTCGGGCAAAATCGGCTCCCGGTAGAAAAACAGCAGTATTCCCAAATTTTCAATTGACATTAAGCAAAATCTTAAGTTATTTAGCGCAACGATTTTTCACTGAAAGTTGGAAGTTATGCTAACATTTATTGTACAAAAACAGTTGACTATAAAATCAAAATTAAATAATTTTTCATCTAACTAATTAAGGAGGTTGTAAGGAAAAAATTTTACGTTCATTTTAACAGTCTTTAGGTAGAAAAATAAAACCGAAATTCACAAAAGTTTTACGGGAAAGCGCAAAACTCTTTCTCTTCTCAGTAGCAGTTGCTTACTGCTTGCTGGCAATCGGGTTTACTTCTCAGCATACGGTCGCCAATGAAAAATTATTATTTGCCGCCTGCTTCGATCTTGCAAGGACGAATAATGCTTTTCATTCTCAAGCACCACAATTAGAGAATCCCCAGAACACATCAGCATTGCTTAAAAATGATCTTTTAAGCCAAGGGAAATCTCCGTCCTTTGCAGATACTACTGTAAACGGCGGGCAGAGAGATTCATTAAAACTCATTAAATCCCAGAATACACCTCGTAATACAGGTACTGCACCCGGAAATCTCAAAAGTGATACGCTTAACACTAATACACGCGCTATTACAGATACCCTCAATAAGAGAATGGAATCGGATACTACGGCAAAGAAAAAAGTCTCTATGACGCTTCTTGACTCCCTTGCCATGAGATCTAAGGACTCAACTGCCAGAATGGAGAATTTCCACTATAAAAGGCAGGACGTTCCTTATGTCCAGCTGAATCCCAAAAAGAAATCCAGCTTCTTCGCCAATCCTTCCTCTCAGCTTGTCAGCAGAACTGTAGAGCTGGATTCAACTGGAAACTTCGTCCTCATTAAGGAAAAGATTGGAAATGAGCCTTACAAAATAATGCTCAGAATCCCCCTCGATGAATACATCAAAATGAAGATGGAAGCCAATAACAGGAATATCTGGGAGGACATAGCTTATAAATATGAGCTGAAGGATAAAACCAAAGACCTTGGCGCACTTATTACAGATATTACAAACATCGATATCCCTCTTCCAAGCGTGGGGTTCTTAAGCATATTCGGTAAAAAAGGGATTAATATCAGAATCTCGGGCGCCGTCGATATACATGGCGCCTGGAGAAATGAAACTACTGAAGGTATTACGGCCTCACTGCTCGGAAATACCAGGAATGAACCTGACTTTAAGCAGACTGTCCAGATTAACGTTCAGGGTACAATCGGCGATAAGCTTAAGATCAACGCCGACTGGAATACTGAAAGAACCTTTGAGTACGAAAACCAGCTGAAACTTAGCTATAAAGGATACGAGGATGAGATTGTACAGAGCGTCGAGGCCGGTAACGTATCACTTCAGACTTCACCTCTTGTAGGCGGAAGCGAGGCGCTCTTTGGCGTCAAGGCTAACTTCCAGCTGGGCCCTTTAAGCCTGACTACACTTGCCTCCCAGAAAAAAGGCGAGGTAAAGGAAATTTCAGTAACCGGCGGCTCCACAACAAATGAGTTTACGCTGCATGCATATGACTATTCGCCCAATCATTTCTTTATTGATACAGTATATGCCAGTACGGCTCCTGAGTATAATATTTTTAACAGGTATTATGGCAGACCTACACCTGACCAGGACCTGTACCATACGGTTAAGGAAATTGAGGTCTGGAAATCTGTAAACACCCAGCAGCGTAATTCGGCTGTAGAAAGAAATGCTATCGCTTTTATTAATCTTCCGTCAAAGGGCAAAGCAGATCTCAGGTACGACGAGCAACGTAAGGATACCAATAATATTGTGGCAGGTCAGATGGAGAATAGCCGCTGGGTAAAGCTGAACGAAGGGCAGGACTATGAAATGCATTATGAAACAGGTTTTATTACTTTTAAGACCCAGATTCAGGACCAGGATGCCATTGCAGTGGCCTACAGAATAGACGGCCTAACTACTGACCCGAAAGACGATTTGTACTATGGTGAACTTATTGGCAGCGATACCTCCAGCACCAATTCTGCAAAGAGACTTGTTCTCAAGCTGATCAAACCCCAAAACCTGAGTCCTCAGTTTAAGACGGCCTGGAAGCTCCAGCTTAGAAATATTTACCCCGTTGGCGGACGTAATGTTAACGAAGAGGGCTTTCAGTTCGATATAGTCTATCAGCAGCCCGGAAGCGAACCCCAGAGCCAGATAGTCTCCAATGGCAATACGGTCAAGCTTCTTCATGACTTTGGCCTGGATAACGTAAATACGTCAAAACAGGGGGACCCCGACGGGCTGTTTGACTTTTTCCCCGGTAAAACCATTATACCTTCAACAGGCGAAGTAATATTCCCGGTTCTGCAGCCTTTTGGCCGTGATTTGCCCAAGAGTTTAGACACCACTTACAGCTACAAGGCAATCTACGACACAACTGTAACATTTGCAAAACTTCAGGGAACACGCGACAGGTTTTTGCTGAAGGGTAAGTATTCAGCTTCATCATCCGCAGTTTATAACCTGGGATATGTTGGCGTGGTTGAAAATTCCGTGAGGGTGACTTTGGATGGACAGGAACTGAAGGCTGGCGAGGACTACGTTGTTGACTATATGACCGGACAGGTGACCATCCGTAAAGCTGCGGCACTGGTGCCGGGAGCGGGACTCAAAATAACCTACGAGCAGAACGACCTCTTCCAGATGGCATCCAAGACACTCCTTGGTTTGCGTGGAGAGGTGAACTTCTCTAAGAATACTAAACTCGGTTTTTCAGCCCTTAACCTAAATCAGCAGACACTTTCAGACAAGGTCCGCATCGGTGAGGAACCATTAAGCAACTCTATCTACGGCGTTGACTTCTCTTCGGCCATAGACCTGCCCTTTGTTACCAAGGCTCTGGATAAGGTCTTTTCCACCAGGGAAATGTCTGCGCTTAACTTAAAGGGAGAATTTGCATATATATCTCCCGATCCGAATACAAAGAAAAGTACTATCGCAAGCGACCAGAGCCAGAGCATTGCATATGTGGATGATTTTGAGGGTGCTAAAAAAACGATCCCTATCGGTGTAGGCTATACTTCATGGCACGACTTGAGCATACCCGATAGCATGCAGGTCATTGCCGATTCTGCAAATGCCCGTATGAATCATAAAGGAAAAAGCTGGTGGTATAACTTTCTGCCCTCCAATGTTACGGTAGATCAGATCTGGCCCCAGAAGAAAGTAGCCCGCGGTGACGAACAGGTTACAGTTCTCGACTTCCAGTTTGATCCGGGCAGAAGGGGAACATATAACGACACCCCTGATCTTGGAATAAAGGAAAGGTCATGGGGCGGTATGATGAAGGCTCTGTCCAATACCGCTAACAACCTTATCGAGGAGAATATTCAGTTTATTGAATTCTGGTACCAGCTTCCGGATAATATTACTCCTTTAAGCAGCAAGGTGTATCTGGATCTGGGCAGAATTTCAGAAGATGTGATTCCTAACCAGGCTTTAGATACTGAGGATAAAAATAACAACAGCCTTATAGACCAGGGAGAGGATAAGGGTATTGACGGGAAAAGTGATCCGGAGGAACCCGGCTACGATCCTGTAAAAAATCCTGATCCCGCAGGCGACGACTACAGCTATACACCAGGATCATCTGACTATGAAAATATAAATGGAACGGAAGGCAATGCCGTTTCAATTGATGCCGGAAAACTCCCTGATACCGAAGACTTAAACGGAAACGGTAACCTGGACAGGATGAACAGCTACTTCCGTTATGAGATACCTCTTGATACAAACAGGGCAAATAATAAGTTTATAACCGGCGGCGGTAACACTGATAAGCACTGGCATCAGATCAGGGTTCCGTTAAAAGAATATGTTAGCAAAATTGGTGACCCGAGTTTCGCAATTATTAATTATATCAGGCTCTGGGTAAACGGAACAAGCGTTCCGGTACATTTTAGAATCGCAGACTTTAACCTTGTCGGAAATCAGTGGCAGAAAATTGATCCTGTTGTAAACGGAAAAACGGACATTAATGATTCGACCCTTACCCTTTCAGTTGTAAGCGTCGAGGAAAACTCTCCTGAATATCAGAGCCCGGGCGGCGTCGAAAGAGAAAGAGACAGAAGTAAACCCGATGAAAACGTCCTCAGAAACGAACAGTCACTGTCTCTTATTATTAAAGATCTGAAGAAGGGTGATGAACGCCAGGCGGTTAAGTATCTGAGGGCAATGGACTTGTTTAATTATAAGCAGATGAAACTCTTTGTCCATGGCGATCAGAATACCGGAACTGGCTCAGTCTCGAATTTTATTAATGACAGCAGCTATGCATCTGAAGTGTATTTCCGTTTCGGAAGCGACACGGCTAACTACTACGAATACCGTCAGCCCGTTAAAGCAGGCTGGAATGAAATCAGTATCCTTTTTGAACAGCTGACAGCATTAAAACAGCTGAGGGACAGCGTTAAAGGAGCTTTCCAGCGCCCTGTGCCTGGTGAACCGGGGCATTTCTACAGGGTAAAGGGAAATCCCACTCTGACGGGCGTCTCATTTTTTATGATTGGTGTAGCTAATCCGGGCAGGAATGGAAATAATGATAATGTCTCCGGTCAGGTCTGGATAGATGAACTCAGGGTAATTGGCGCTGATGACACCAAAGGCTGGGCATACAGCAGCTCTGCAAGCCTGAAACTTGCTGATATTATGAATATCAACTTTAATATGGCGCAGAAAGACCCCTTTTTTCACGGCCTCTCCGACCGTTTCGGATCCAGGCTTGATACCAAAAACTGGGGCGTATCGGTGGACCTGGACGTCCTGAAACTTCTTCCCTTTAATCTGTCCGGCAGCAGCTTCAGGGTGAATTACCAGAGAACCGAACAGATTAGCAAGCCTTTGTATGTCCCCGGAACCGATATTAAGGTCAACCAGGCTGCTCAACAGTTGAGTGATAAGAGAATTCAGGAAGGGACAAGCCCTGAAGATGCCAAAAAATTAGCAGATGATTTTATCGCAAATACCCACACTCTGAATATCTCGGATACATGGAGCATGTCGGGAATGAAAATCCATGTCCCTTCAAATTTCTGGCTCGTGAAGGAAACGATCAATAATCTTTCCTTCAGTTTTAACTACAACAAGACGCGCGGCAGAAACCCTGTAAGTGTTACGAGCCGAAGCTGGGTATGGAATGCAGGTGTGAATTATGCCCTCCAGTTCGGGCAGAATAACTTTTTCTATCCTGCTGATATCCCTGTGCTGGGTACAATCTTGCAGCTCTTTTCAGACTACAGAAACGCAAAGGTTTACTACACTCCGCAGTCTTTTAGCGCAAGCGTTTCAGCAACGAGAAATTACGGCTTCCTGCTTTCAAGAGTGGCTAATACGGCACCTAATATTTCACGCGATTTTAAGGCAACCAGAAACGCTGCCTTTAACTGGAAGCTGACCGAAGGCGGGCTTTTGAACCTCTCGCTTGCTTATAACCTGGATATCTCTTCTTCGCTGGCTTATCTGCTTACAGATAACAATATGGAAAGAAGTGAGGGCGCTATCTGGTGGGATATTTTCAAGGGTCAGTTCTTTGGACGCGACTGGCAGTACAACCAGAGCGTGGATTTGAGGACAAATCCAAAACTTCCAAACATCTGGAACCTGAATAACTATTTTAATATTTCTACCGGCTACCGTGTAAGCTATTCATGGAATAATAACTTCCAGCAGCAGGACCTGGGGCGCAGCGCTTCATTTAATAACAGCATTAATCTTGGCTTAAAGATAAGGGTAAAAGCATTGTTTGAGCCCATGTTTAAGGAAACCAATGATGAAAATGCAAAACAGGAAAATAAGCCTACGACGACTATGACCCCCTCAAAGAACCGCCGTACAAGAGAGCGTTCCAGCGATGAGGATCAGATCCCTCCCCAGGGGCAGACTAATCAGAACCCTGTGCAGAACCTGCCTCAGAACCAGCTGGCAAAAGGGGATTCTGTGGCCATGAAAGATTCTAATGCGGTGGCTTTTGCAAAGGACAGCCTGGAGATTAAACCTAAGAAAAATCCTTTTAAGGGAGTTTTCAAAGCCTTTAAGGGCGGAATACGTTATATACTGTTTGACTATGAATCTGTAAATGTTAATTATACTCAGGACAATACGGTTCAGAAGTCGGGTATCAGGGCAGAAGGTACAGGTCTTTATAACTTCTGGGGATTTAACCAGTATAACGGCAACGGCCCAAGACGCTTGTTTATGCTGGGCTTAAGCCAGGATGTCGGCCCGCGTGCACTGAAAGCGAACCTTGGAGACAATTTCTCACAGAGGAACAACCTGGACTTCAGTACCTCAAGACCTCTTTGGGAAGGCGCACAGATCGATATTAAATGGAAAATCGGCTGGTCAATGAATAAGAATACCACGCTGCAGACCGATTCTCTGGGTAATACTAAAATTGTTAATTTGACTTCAACCGGAAGCATTAACCGTTCATTTGTCTCACTGCCGCCTGTATTTTTCTTGAGTTTCTTAAACAGTGGCATTAAACGCGTAAGCGAGCTTTATAAACCCGGAACAAACAACCTCCCGGATGCTTTTCTGGAAGGGTTTGAGTCGATGCCGTTGTTTGCAAAACTCCCGTTTCTGAAGGATGTTGCCAAGTATATCCCGAGGCCTAACTGGAGCTTTAACTGGGACGGACTGGAGAAGTACGCTGTTTTCAGCTCCTGGGCCAAAAAGGTATCCTTGAACCACTCATATGGTTCCGAGTACTCTGAAGGTTGGAGAATTAACCCTGACGGAAGACAGGAAACCCAGTCGCAGAAGTTGTACTACGGATTCCAGCCGCTTGTCGGCCTTAATATGACGTTTAATTCCCTCTGGAACGGAAATCTTTCTGGAAACGTGAAGTATTCAACTAAAACCGGATATGACCTGGGTAACTCAACAAAGAGTATCACAGAAACCAATTCAAAGGAAATTGGCATTTCGGCAAGTTATTCAAAAACCGGTTTCGACCTGCCGATTTTCGGCCTGTCGCTGAAAAATGATATTGAAATTACTCTGGCCTATACACGAAGCCAGAATTCCGTAGTAAACTATAATATGGATAAGTTTACCGAAGGAGGTATACCTCAGGACGGAACCGTCAGAACAACAATGGAACCCAGAATTAAGTACGTAATAAGCTCTAAAGTGACACTTTCTATATTCTATAAGCGCTCTTCTGTACAGCCTGAAGGGGCAGCCAGGATATCGGCAACAACAACAAATGAAGCTGGTTTGGATGTCCATATTTCCATACAGTAATTATATGTTTGGAAAATCAGTTCTTTTTGGCTAAAATTAGAAGTGTTCAGGCCGCCTGAGTTTTTGCGGCACTGAAGCCCGGTATGCGGCGCACCCACGGAAAAGGGAACTTTTATTATTGCCGGGAGTTTATCATTTATATACTCTATTTAAGTGATCTGAACTTAACTTTGGGAAAAGAATGAAAAAGAAAATATTATGGGTTGACGATGAAATAGAGCTCCTGCGCTCTCACATTTTCTTCCTTACGGAAAAAGGTTACGATGTTTCAACCGTTACAAACGGGGAAGATGCAGTCTCTGAAGTAAAAGATAACGTTTATGACCTGGTATTTCTTGATGAAATGATGGCTGGCATTGGCGGGCTGCAGACACTGGCTGAAATTAAAGAGATAAACCCGAATATTCCGGTTGTAATGATAACCAAAAGCGAAGAAGAAACCCTGATGCATGATGCAATCGGCGGGAAAATCTCCGACTACCTGATAAAACCAGTACATCCAAGCCAGGTCCTCCTGGTTTGTAAGAAAATCCTCGAGGGAAGGAAAATCTCCGGCGAGTACGTCGCAAAGGATTATCTGCAGGACTTTAACCAGATATCCCGCACTGTGATGATGGGGCCTGATTATGATGAGTGGATTGAAATTTACCTCAAACTTGTAAACTGGGAGATGGAACTGGATATCCATCCCGAAATAGGATTAAGACAGACACTGATCGATCAGAAAAAAGAATGTAATCAGGAATTCAGCAAGTTCGTTGAAAGAAATTACCTCAAATGGATTAATGCTAAGCCCGGGACCGAAACACCCACACTGACCCCTTCAATTGCAAATGACTTCGTTATTAACCAGCTGGACGACGATAAACGCCCTGTGTTTTTCTTTGTCCTCGACTGCCTTAGAATGGACCAGTGGTTCGGAATGGAAAAATACCTGGCTGATCTGTTTAATATCGACAGGAAATATTATTATTCGATATTACCCACTGCTACGCCTTATGCAAGGAACTCTCTTTTCAGCGGCCTTTACCCGGCAGAAATTGAAAAGTATTACCCCAGCCTCTGGCAGTCGGGCAACGACGATGACGAACGCAGCTGCAATAAATATGAAAAGGAACTCCTGCAGCTCCTTTTGGACAGGAAAAAAGTTAAGCTCCGTAATGAGCTCAAATATATAAAAATTATTGATCCAGAGGTGGGACGAAACTTCGAGCAGAATATACTCTCTTACCAAAACAACCAGCTTACTGCCGTTGTGGTTAACTTCCTGGACATGATTGCCCACGGAAGATCGGATTCAGACCTGCTCAAGGAAATTGCTCCTGATGAACCTGCATACCGCTCGCTTACTAACAGCTGGTTTGCTCATTCATCTTTACTGTCTACTTTCCGCTCAATTGCCAGAATGAAAAATGCCAGGGTCATTATTACTACCGACCACGGCTCAATCAGGACACTCCGCGGGGCGAAGGTCTTAGGCGACAGGGAGGCTTCAACCAATCTCAGGTTCAAGTTCGGGCGCAATCTGAAGGTAGATGACAAACACGCAATATATATCACAAATCCGGATGAATATAAGCTCCCTAAAAGAGGTGTTACGATAAACTATATAATAGCCAAAGAGGATTATTATTTTGTCTATCCTACGGATTACCACAAATACCTGAGCTATTATAAAGATACTTTCCAGCACGGAGGTATCTCAATGGAAGAAATGATTTTACCTATAATTACTATGGAGAGTAAAGCGTAAGTGGAATTCCCTTTTGCAGTTAATGTTAGCTCTGAGGAACAAACGGCCAGTCTGGCAGGAGAATTTTCCCGCACACTAAAGGGCGGGGAAGTAGTGGCCTTAAACGGTGACCTTGGTGCCGGAAAAACATCCTTTATTAAATACCTTCTCCGTAACTTCGAAATTCATAACGTGAGCAGCCCTACTTTTGCAATTGTTAATGAATATGAAGGAAGCCTGAAGGTTAATCACTTTGATTTCTACAGGATCAATAAGGTCGAAGAGCTCTACGATATAGGCTTTGAGGAGTACCTGACGCGCGAGGATACTGTGACTTTTATCGAGTGGGCGGAGCTTCTGCCCGAGGTATTGCCGCACAGGAGGATAGAAATCAATTTTGTCGTAAATGAAGACTTCTCACGGGATATCAGTTTTAATAAGATATCCTGATATTATCCGTTTAATAAATAAATCTAATCCGAACCACGCCAGTGGTTCCATATTTGTAGAAAAAATGATGAAAATATCTGAAAATAAACCGATCCTTTCCGTTGAAACTTCAGGCGAGCTTTGCTCGGCCGCTGTGTATTTTAATGACAGCAAATACACTGAAATTAATTTAATGTTAAAACATGTTCATTCCGAAAAACTTCTTGATGTTGTTGATGATGTCTTAAAATCAGCTGGCGTTCTTCTTAAGGAAGTCCAGGCCGTTGCTGTCTCTTCAGGTCCCGGCTCTTTTACCGGCCTTAGGATCGGTATGTCAGCCGTTAAGGGGCTGGCAATCGGAGGCGGTCTGCCAATAATCTCAGTCCCGACATTTGAGGCACTTGCTTTTCAGGCTTCAGCCTATCTGCCCGAAGGGTCCAAATTCATTGTGGCAAATAAGGTTAATATTGAAGAACTCTACTATGCCAAATTCCTCTCCACAAAGGATGGCTATCAGTTTATTGAACCCCTGCAGGTGATCTATAAAGGGGACCTGGATGAAAAGCTAAGTGACGGCTCTGTAGCTTTTGGAAATGCAGTAAAAAATGCCGATAAAATGCCTGTCAGCTCCCCTTCAGCCTCATTAATTGCAAAATGGGCTTATTTATTTGGAAAAGATTTGTTAACTTACGACTTTGATTTTCTGGAACCCGCATATCTAAAAAACTTTATTATCAGGTGAGTAAGATGAAAACAATTTTAACCGTGCTTTTGCTGTTTGCTGGCGTAAGCTTTGCTCAGGTGGTGGGAGCAAAATTGGTGGTTCAGAACCCGGTCTTTAGTTTTGGGGATATAAAACAGAATGTATTTGTGGAGCATGATTTTGTAATTTCCAACACCGGCGGCGATTCCCTGGTGATAATGGATGTCAGAGCATCCTGCGGATGCACTGCTGCACAGCCCGAAAAAAACATTCTGAAACCGGGCGAATCGGCCAAAATTAATGTGAAATTTAATACTATCGGCCGCCAGGGTAAACAGCAGAAATACGTTTATATTATCTCAAACGACAAGGAAAATCCCGAATACAGGCTCTCCTTTACTGCCAATGTGGTCCCGGATACAACTCAAAACGGCCCCGTACTCCAGCTCTCAGAGGCAAAGCACGATTTCGGAGTAATGGAAGAGGGGAAAATTGCCGGCTGGAAATTAAGTTTTAAGAATGCCGGAACAAGTGACCTTGAAATTAAAGATATTAAGACTTCATGCGGATGCACTGCTGCTTCGGTCTCAGGCAGACACCTGACGCCTGGACAGGAGGGAAGCCTCCTTATTGAATTTGATTCTGCAAATAAATCGGGAAAGTTAAGCCGGACAGTTACTCTTTACACAAATGATTATAAACAGCCCGAACAGACAATTGTGATTTTCGCAGAAGTAAAGAATGGAAAGTAAGATAATATGACATGGTTTAAGAGATCTAAAGAAAACATTGCGCCCGACAGTACGAAACTTGAACTGCCCGACGGCTTGTGGGAAAAGTGCCCGGGCTGCGGTGAAATAATCCATAAAAAGCAGCTGGAGATGAACTACTGGACTTGCACAAAGTGCGAGCACCATTTCAGAATCGGCAGCAGTGAATATATTTCCATACTCTTCGACAAGAACAGTGTTAAGGAATATGATAAAAAAATGCGTTCGGCCGACCCCCTCGGCTTTACAGACAGTAAAAAGTACCCCGATAGAATAAATGAAACTATGAAGAAAACCGGACTTACTGACGCTGTAAGAACCGGCATCGGCAAAATTGATGGACGGGAAGTATCGTTCGCATGCATGGATTTTTCATTTATCGGCGGCAGCATGGGTTCTGTAGTGGGTGAAAAGATCTCCCGCGCAATAGACCGCGCCTACAAGAACAGGATCCCGATGATTGTTGTTTCTGCTAGCGGTGGGGCCCGTATGATGGAAGGTGCCTATTCGCTGATGCAGATGGCAAAGACCAGTTCACGCCTCGCACGCCTTGCGGATGCCAGGATTCCGTATATTTCGGTTCTAACCGATCCTACAACAGGTGGTATCACTGCAAGTTATGCCATGCTGGGAGATGTAAATATTGCAGAGCCCAGGGCTCTTATAGGGTTTGCCGGGCCCCGCGTAATAAAACAGACTATTGGCAGGGACCTTCCTGAAGGCTTCCAGACCTCTGAATTCCTTCTTGAGAACGGGTTCGTGGATCTGATTGTCCACAGGAAAGATATGAAGACGAAACTTGCCAGTCTGATAGACTTTTTTTAATGATTTTATGCGCCCTGGAGGCGCATTGTTTTTAAGTTTTGTCATAGGAGTGTTGCCATTAAAGTTATAAGTACCGTTAGAGAAATGCAGGATTTTTCCCTTCAAATGAGAAAAGAAGGGAAAAAAATAGGTTTTGTGCCTACAATGGGTTTCCTGCATGAAGGCCACCTGTCGCTTGTAAGAAAAGCCCGGCAGGCCTGTGAGGTTGTTGTTGTCTCTATTTTTGTTAATCCTACACAATTTGCCCCGAATGAGGACTTTACAAAGTATCCAAGGGACGAAGAAAAAGACAAAAAACTCCTCCTGAATGAAGGAGTTGATTGCGTATTCATCCCTTCTGCTGAAGAGATCTATCCCAAAGGCTTTCAGACTTACGTTGAAGTAACAGGCGTAACAAAAGGACTGGAAGGACAGTCGCGCCCGGCCCACTTTAAGGGGGTTACCACCGTCGTATCAATACTTTTTAACTCTGTTATGCCCCATGTAGCTGTTTTCGGGCAGAAAGACGCCCAGCAGGCCTCGGTTATTATGCGCATGGTTGAAGACCTCAAAATGAATATCCGGATCATTGTTTCTCCCATCGTGCGCGAAAAAGACGGACTGGCCTTAAGCTCAAGAAATATTTACCTTTCGGACAAAGAAAGAAAAGATGCCCTCGTCTTAAGCAGTTCTTTAAGATTTGCCGGTGAAATGGTTTCTGCAGGTGAAAGGAATTCAGAGAAAATCATTCAGCAGATGAATCTTAGGTTTGCTGAAGTGGATTCTGCAAGCCTGGATTACATAAAAATTGTTGATTCTAAAAGCTTTGAAGAAGTAAGTTCACTTGCCTCAGGCGGCGTGTACTATATCTTAATTGCATGCAGGATAGGGAAGACAAGGCTAATTGATAACCTGCTGGTGGATGTGCCTTTTCAGGAATTTACCGCTCCTTAAATGCTTTGTTTTTATGAGCGTTTTTTAGTAAATTCTCAATCGCTTTTACGGTTCTTAATGAAATAAATCCTGTGTTTTACTGTAAAGGTGAGCTTCTTCTAATTAATCATTAATTTATTCCAGAGTTCAATTTGTGATAAATCATAGGTGAACTCAATATCTTCGGATTTTAAGAAATTTAACATTAACCCAAAACGTGAAAAATTGATGTACAGGATTATTACTCTATTTTTCCTCCTATTAACCGTTTCTGCCAGCGCACAGGATATTTTAGGTGGCGCCGCAATTTCTTCTGGCTCATTATTGACGGCTTCAAATGCAATAAGTGTGACCATAGGGGGGGCATTTGTTGTAAATGGTACTTTCCCAGCCTCGCAGTATGAGCGTCTTGATCAGTTCGTAACACGCATGTTTAACCAGTACCGGGAACAGAGCATTCGTGCTATTACAGATCCTCGCATAGTGGAAACTATGACCCAGAGAATGGAGAACTTCTCAAGGCGGAATATAGTTTTGAAAAGAATGAACGGTGAAAAGTTTACCCTGGATCTTGAAAAGTTCAGATTGACCGGAGATTTCAAGCAGAATCCCTACCTGAAGAACGAAGATGTGATTATATTTTCCAAACTCGATTTGGAAAGGGACTTTGTATCAGTTGATGGTGCTGTAAATAATCCCGTAAAATTTGCCTTCATGGAAGGCGACAGGCTTTCTGACGCCCTGCTTTTTGCTCAGGGTATTAGCAAGGCATATGAGAATGTCACAAAAGCTGAAATAGTACGTTCGAGCTATGACGGGCAGAAACTGGAGACTACAGTTGTTGATATAAACAGCAACCTCCCGCTCCAGAGGGCTGACCGTATAAGAGTGCTTGCCGATGAAACCAGTAAAAAGGATTTTAGGGTGCTTGTCCTTGGTGAAGTAAATAAGCCGGGTTACATACCAATTTCAAAGGACAATACAACAGTAAAAAATGTGATTGAGCAAGCAGGAGGATTTAAGCCGACTGCCTCACTGTACAAGACTGAGCTGGTAAGAGGGACAGACAGTTATACAATGTACAAAAAAAACATGCTTACAAAGAGTTTTGAGCAGAATAAATTTTCCAATGAAGGGCTCGAAGGAGTTCTTTATGATAACCAGCAGATGGAGGGCCTGCGTATGGAACGCATGTCTTACCTGGTGGAAGAGGATACTGCATACTTCAAAATAGATAACCAGTTAAGGCTCTTACGCGGCAACGCTCTGGTGGATTTTACAAAACTTTATACGGATACAACACAGGCCAATTTTTCCGTAAAGGACGGGGATGTCATTTTGGTCCCCCAGCAGCAAAACCTCGTTTATATCTATGGGCAGGTTGGATTTCCGGGTTACGTACAGTTTCAGCCTGGGCGTGACGCCAGGTATTACATTGAACAGGCAGGCGGCCTTGGTGAACTGGCAAGAGACTATGATGAGATAAGTGTAATCAAGGCTAAGACCAGAAGATGGATGACAGTGGGAGAAAATAACGTGACAATTGAACCCGGGGACTATATCTGGGTGCCCAAAAAGACTCCTCGGACATTCAGCTTTTATCTCGGAAGGGTCAGCGCCATCTCCAGTGTGGTTGGCACAATTGCCACAATAGTTTTGCTTTTAGTTCAGTTAGGTAAATAATTTTAGGACTTTAATATGGCTGAAAACAGGGGCTTTGATATTTTAGATTATATAGTTTTAGTAGTTAAGTGGAAGAAATTCCTTCTCCTTACGTTTATTTCTGTTCTGGTGTTATCATACTTGGTTGTATATTATTTTATACCTGCAGAGTACGATTCTACTGCGCTCATAATTCCAGCAGGCAATGAAGGTTCACCAGGTTCAATGGCAGGAGTAATGAAAAATCTCAAAGATCTACCCTTCGGTATGGGAGGAACATCAAAATCTGCTGAAACTGACCTATATGTGACAATAATTTACAGCCGCAGCACACTGGAAAAGCTTGTTCATAAGTTCAATCTTCAAAAAGACTACAAGCTCATGAGCATGGAGGAAACTCTAAAACAGCTGAGAACGAATATTGATGCAGGAACTACGAAAGAAAATGCTTTCGCAATAACTGTAAAGGCAAATTCAGCTCAGAAAGCTGCCGATATGGTGAATTATTTGCTTTCATTGTTAAATGAAAGTGTTATTAATCTGAATGTTGCGAAATCAAAAAACAACAGAGAGTTTCTGGAAGTTAGGTACAGGGAAATTAAAGGTAATTTGAAAAATGCCGAGGATTCTCTTCAGTACTATCAGCAGGTGTCCGGAATGCTTGAAGCAAAGGAACAGTCAAAAATGATTCTTGACGCTTATTCAAGAATGGAAGGTGAGGTAACGGCTAAACAATTGGAACTTTCTATTATGGAGAAAGTAACTTCCAGTGATTCACCTCAGCTTAAACTTCTTAAAACTCAGCTGGATGAATACAAGTCTGAACTGGTCAAAATGCAGAGAAGCGGAGAGAATGGTAACTTCCTTTTGTCTATTAACTCCTTACCCGAAAAGACGAAGAAGTTTTTGAGGCTTTACAGGAATGTTGAGATATATAATGGTTTATTGGAATTCATTGTCCCGATTTTTGAACAGGCAAAATTTGAAGAACAGAAAAATGTTCCTGTTTTACAGGTTATTGACTATGGTTCTGTGGCAGAAAAGAAGAGTTATCCGCCTAGGACTTTGTTCGCGGTTTTAGGCGGCCTGTTTGTGACGGTCTTGCTCGTGATAGTACTTATATTGAGGGAAGCATTAAGGAACTCATCAAATCAAAAGGTTGCTTTCATTCTGCAAGAATTGAAGTTTAAGAGAAAATAATCTGAGTCTTTGATTGCAAATTCAATTAGAAAATAATGCGGGAGATGTTTCGCTTAAGAATAATAAATTGTTGTTTTCTTTGGCTTTAGTTCTGGTGCTTCCAACAATTGGTATATTCAGTCTGTTTGGAACTAATTACCTGAACATTATTCTTGTGTGTGCTTCTCCTATTGTTGTTATCCTGGCTTTCAATCTAAGCTTGGCTTATTCATTTTTCATAATTTCGCTTTTCACCTTTATCTACATAAGTTATGCATCTCTAGGCGAGGTGTTTTCGGTTTTTGTCATTATTGCTTTTCTGATTTCCTATAAATTTGAATGGGAGGTGCTGAAGAATCCTTTACACAAAGCATTCTTTGTTTTTATTGCTTTGATCCTCCCATCATTCATTAATTCATTTATGCTGGTTACGCCTGTTTTCGTGTCATTAAGGCTTGTTCTATTTTTGTTTATATTCACTCTGACACCTGTTTTTATTACCAGTTATAAGCAGATTGAAAAATATTTAAGCATATTTCTGTTCTTTTCGGTATTAAACGGTTTGCATATTATATATCTTGCATTTGCTACAGGTATGAGGGTATTTGGTTTTGCGGGATTAATGTATGTGGATTATGTCGGTATTGCTCTGGTAATTTCCTTAATGAGATTGATATATGGCGAGAAAAGATTGTTATATTCATTTACAACGTTAGTCTTGCTGATAGCTTTGATATATACGCAGACGAGAAATTCATGGATTTCATCAGGGTTATCTATTCTGTTAATCGTCATTCAGTATGTGCGTAAAGGCTCCGGTCTGGGTTTTAAGAAAAGAAATATAATACTGGCTGTTTCTTTTGCCGCCATTATGCTGGTTGTCACTTTTTTTGTTGCAAACAGCATCAACTCGAATGCATTTGCCAGACTATCAAATTCAGGACCAAAGACCAGTGAGGAAATTGCAGACAATCTGCAAAAGATTGGCTCCGTTGCCAGCAGAGTATTTATCTGGAAAACAGCCTGGAATGCATTTATGGCGCATCCTTTTGTTGGTATTGGACTCTATTCTTTCCCAATTGCATCGGAAAAGTATTACACGATTGACCCTTTTATTTACGAACTGTTCGTGCATTTCCGATCCCCTCATCTTACCCTGCTTGCCGTCCTAACTGAATCCGGCATAATAGGTATGATAGGCTTTTTCATATTTATGACGACTATTGTGAGATATTTTAGGTCAAATATTAGCAAAAGCCGAACATATGAGGAAATCTTTTATTCAAATACTATGTGGTGGCTGATTGTATATATAATTATTTCAATGCTGATGACTGACGCTTGGTTGTGGGGCCAACTGATGATGCTCTGGTCAATTATTCTTGGGTTCTCACTGGCAAATGGGAGAATTCTGGAATGTAATCATAGATTGTCTTCCGCCGAAATGACTTAATATCTCACTTTACGCAAATAAGGTGGAAATAATGTAATAAAGAGAACTCAAGAAAGACTTCGTAATGAAAATTAAGTTAAATAGGCACGTTTACTTAAGCCAGTAATTTTAGAAGAAATCTAGGGAATCCATCAGAAAAGGTGGAAAATCGAGGAATATTACAAATCCATTAAGCAGAATGCCTCTTGAGATGTATCCAACAAAAATAGTAAGAACACAACTAAATCACATATTTGCTTCAGTACTGACTTTTATAAAGATTTTGATCCTGAAGATAAATAGGAATATGAACCACTGTACACTAAAGTATCAGATTAACTTTTTGACCCTAAGATCAGCATACGAGAAATACACGGGAATGGCAGACCTGATTAAAAATTACAATTTTGCGTAACGTGAGATAATAACTTAATGTTGGGATAAATGAAGAAGAACAGCGACAAGAGGAATTCAGTCTGGCTGGCTATACAGTATATGGTCTCAATTTTATTCTCATTTATCATAGTGAAATTAAATGTGACGCACTATGGTAATGAATTATACGGGATGTGGATAATATTTGCCTCCTTGTGGGGCATAGGTAATGTTGTTGATCTTGGCTTTGGCACAGCAATAGTAAGGTATGTTGCTGAAGCTAAAAAAAATGATGACCAAAATAGGATCAATTCCCTTGTCTCAACAGGATTTGTAGTATTTAACTTTGTCGGAATTTTTCTTGTCCTTTTGGGATTTATTTTGGGGTATAGTATTTATTTCAGCAACAATACTGTCGTTCCTTTAAAATACCATCATCTTGCAAATGCTGTTTTTATTACTTTAGGCGTAAACTTCTTCTTTCAGTATCTTTCATTTTTCTTTAAAGCTATTCTGGAAGGACTGAATAAATTCGTTTTATCAAGTAAAATTATTCTATCAAGCAATATTTTTATGATGTGTCTGATTATGTGCGTAACATATCTGAAAATGTCTATTGTTTATCTCTCTTCAGCTTATGCCTTAGCTTCCATAAGCCTGGTTTTTTCAAATTATCTGGTAATAAGAATTAAACATCCTGAGATTAAAATATTCTCAAGAGTAGATTTAAAACAGTTTAAGGGGATTTTTAAGTTCAGTGTTTCCATGCAGCTCTCATCTTTAATATATGCTTTTATTGATCCTACGGTAAAATACATCATTGTCAATTTTTCTTCATTAAGTATAGTCCCATTTTATGAAATTGCAAATAAGTTTGCCGTATCGATCTCCGGTTTGTTCTTTGCTGCTTTCAGAAACCTTCTACCAAAGGCAAGTGTGCTGAAGTCAACTGAAGATTATAAATTATTTTTCGAGGGAGAAGGTAAAAAAATTACTACTCTTGGAGTCACTTTCTCGGGAATTATGTTTGGAGTGTTTGTATTCCTTTCGACAACAGTCATAAAATTATGGTTCGGGTACTCTGAAGTAATTCTTATATTCCTTATACTATCAATGCCTCAAACAATTAATAATTTCGGCTATACCATATATACATTTTTAATAGGAATTGGTAAACCGGCATTACTGGCTCTCTCTCAGCTCCTTAATCTGGTAGTTGTTTCCATAAGCCTTATCCTTGGCTTCCTAATTTTCAAGAATACACTCGGCCTTTTGGGATATTTTGTTTCAGTAATTTCAGCAAATATCCTTATGGTTTATTTTGTTAAAAGAGAGACCAAGTTTAACATTAAAGACTTCTTAAAATCGGTTTCTTTTTACAAATTGATAATACTGAATATATTGCTGCTTTTGGGTACTATTATATTAAATTTCAGCAGCATAAATATGCATCTGGTTTTGGGTTTTATTAGTTTACTGTGTGCGGTCATTTTTATTAATGACATAAAAGCATACTCGAAATCAATTCTGGGTATCGTCAGACAGTTTGCCTGAAAATATTATAAACTCTAAAGATATAAGAGATCACTATGAACTTAAAGTCAATCGCCAAATCTGTTTTAAATGATAAAGTAATAGGGGCATTAGATTATTACCGTTTCCCGCAATATAAGGAAAGTTGGGGCGGGCCTTTTAACGGGCAGAAAATTAGACAGGAAATATTCCTGGAGTTATTCAGTAAAATAAATTTTCAAAAAATTATAGAAACCGGTACCTATCACGGCACTACTACTGAATTCATGTACAGGTCAACTAAACTGCCGATTTATTCAACTGAAGCGGACCCGCGCGCTTATGGATATTCAAGATTAAGATTTCTTTACGTTACTGATATTAAACTTTACAATTCGGATAGTAGAAAGTTGCTGAGGGAATTCTCGGAAGAAGAAAGCATGAAAAACAAAACAACTTTCTTTTATCTGGATGCTCACTGGAATGAGGACTTGCCATTGAGGGAAGAGATTGAGCTCGTACTTGAAAACTGGCCTAAGGCTGTGATAATGGTGGATGATTTCAAAGTTCCCTTTGATAGTGAGTATACCTATGATGATTATGGAAATGGAAAGGAGCTCAGCTTGGAATATCTCGAGCCGTTAAGATCATTCGGTTTTTGTCCTTTTTTCCCTTCCAAGAGCGCTAAGGAGGAAACAGGCAGAAAGCGTGGATGCATAGTCCTTGCTAATAAAGAGGGATTGATTGAGAACTTAAGCAAAGTGAAAGCATTAAGAGCCTATAAAGGACATGAATAAAACACAAGTTCAATGTGCCTTGATGAAACAATTAGTATTTCTTGAATAGTATTCTGTTAGTGATATTCCTTAATCAGATGTACAGTTTTAATGGCTTTGTTAGTTATTAAACCGTAAAATTAGAAGATGAAATGTTAATAAAATTGAAACCTATATATGATTATGTAAAGAAAAATAATCCCGCCCTGGGAAGCTTTATCCATAATGTTTATTATAATAGAACCATTATCAGAAAAGTCAAAGGCCAGCGGAACATAATCCATTATAAAGGATCAAACCTGAATAAAGTGACATTTGATGTTATTGGAAATAATAACTCTATAACCATTGAAAAGAAGTGTGCGCTTTATGGTGTGAGTTTTTACATTAGGGGAGATGATCATAGTATCCGGATTGGACAGGATTGCCAGTTTAACAGGGGAAGTAACATCTGGCTTGAGGATAAGGCATGCATGCTGGAAATAGGTGAAGGCTCTACATTTGAAAATGTGCATATTGCACTTACTGAGCCGGGATCAAAAGTAGTAATTGGAAGTGATTGTATGTTTGCAAATGATATTGATCTTAGGACAGGCGACTCCCATTCAATAATTGACGTGAAATCTGGCAAAAGAATTAACTATGCAAAAGATATTGAAATTGGGAACCATGTATGGGTCGCCGCCCATTGTGCTATCTTAAAAGGAGTCTCAATAAAAGAGAATTGTGTAATTGCTACTCACTCAGTTCTGACAAAAAGTATTGATGAAAAGGGAGTAATAGCTGGCGGAAATCCGGCCGGAATTCTAAAAAAGGATATTACCTGGTCCAGAGAAAGAATATACGAGAAAAACAATAAAAGTCTTCAAATATAGGATATTTAGGTTATATATGGATAATGGTTCTTATTTAGTTTCTGCTATTGTTTCAACTTATAATTCTGAAAAATTTATTCGCGGTAAGATCGAAGATCTTCTTGAACAGACGCTTCAGGATAGGCTGGAAATTATTATCGTTAATAGCGGTTCAAAGCAGAATGAACATTCAATTATCAGTGAATATCTTGATAAGCATAAGAATATTAAATACATAAATACCTCGGAAAGGGAATCTATCTATAAGGCGTGGAACAGGGGAATCAAAGCCTCTACTGGTAAATTTATTGCCAATTCAAATACAGATGACAGATTAAGAAATGATGCGTATGAGGTCTTGGCTAATGTCTTAGCTGATAATCCTTCAGTTGCTTTAGTATATGCCGATCAGTACATCACAAACGTTCCGAATCAGAAATTTAAGGATGTTCAAAGTAAGGAAATTAACGTCGCTCCGGAATTTAACAGGATTCATCAGTTTGAACGGTGTATCGTTGGTTCTCAGCCCATGTGGAGAGCCTCTCTACATTTTGATGATGGCATATGGTTTAATGAAAAGTATGAAGTTTGTGGCGATCATGAATTTGAACTGAACATTTCACAAAAGTACGAACTTCTGCACCATAATGAAATCCTGGGAACCTTTTATAAATGTCCGGAAAAAAAGAATAAGGAATATGAGAACCCGAAACGGACAATGGATGAAGTATATGAAATAACGCTTAACTATATGAAAAAGTATATCAGGACCTTAGACAATAGTGAACTGGATAAACTAATAAGCTATGTGAAAAAATGGATTGAGTCTCCGGTCTATTTCTCAGGAATCTTTAGAAAGATACTTTACCGGGTCAAAAGTAACTACATGCCTTCACTTGAATTTATTTATATTTTGGCTGCTTTGCTGGCTACAGAGCATTCTGGTGATCTTAATAGGGCTAAAAGCTACTGTGAAAAATTTTTAAGGGTGAGAAAATCACCCAGGATATTACATTTGTACAGCAGTCTTCAGATTACTAAAAGTCCAGTTATAAAATAATCATATTATGAAAACAAAATTAGGAATTGGTGTTATTACCTGTAACCGTCAGAATTTCTTCTCTGAGTGTATTGCCTCTATTCCCGAGGCAGATACTCTGGTCGTTGTCAATGACGGTAAAGCATACGACAGTTCGGCTTATCCTGAAAAGATTACAGAGATCATACAGCATAAACACAACAAGGGCGTTGGTATTTCGAAAAATGATGCATTAAAGTTTTTAATTAAAAATGGATGCACGCATTTATTTTTATGTGAAGATGATATAAGGATTAAAAATCCTGAAGTATTTAATGAATATATAAGAGCTTCTGAAAAAACAGGACTATATCATCTCAACTATGGATATCATGGACCTATAAATAAAGATTCGGATGGAAAACCGAATCCCCGAAAAATTATTGAGTACAATGATGGAATTCAAATAGCTCTTAACAGATACATTATAGGCGCATTTTCATATTATAGGGATAAGGTCATAAACGAGGTGGGCTATATAGATACGGTTTTCAAGAATGCTTGGGAGCACGTTGATCACACCTATCTTATAATTAAAAAGGGATATCATCCGCCCTTCTGGTGGTTTCCTGATCTCGCCTCAAGTGACTCGTATATTGAAGATCTGGATCCAAGTCTGAAAAGCAGTGTGATAAGAAAAAGATACTGGCCTTTTAGAATTAGAATTAAGGCATATTCCTATTACTATATCTGGAAACACGGCTTTGTCCCTGGCGATACTCCTGATTCTTCCGAGGAAGATGTGATGGATGTGCTTCAAAAGATCAGAACATCATACGGCAGATAAAGGAAGTAATTTTGATAAATATGAATAAAACTGTGTGCCCCAATGTTATCTTTGCGGCCGGGAAATAAAATGGAATACTTGGTAATGCTGGTCAATTACAACAACTGGCAGGATACTGTAGAATGTGTTAAATCGCTTGAAGAGGCTGGAATTGACAGCCGTAACATCCTGGTGGTTGAAAATTCTTCTACAGATGACTCATATGTCTGCCTGAAGGAGCAACTTGGCACAGTTACACTCATGAAAACTGACAAGAACCTCGGTTTTTCAGGCGGAAATAATTTCGGGATTAATTACGCACTGAAGTTTGGCCCTCATTATATCATTCTGCTTAATAATGATACACTGGTAAATAAAGATTCTATTCGTATTCTTATTGATGAAATGAATAATCACCCCGAAGCTTCCCTGGGTACGGGCCAGATACGCTACTACCCCGAAAAGGAGAAAATTTGGTATGCGGGAGGCACATTGAACAAGTGGCGAGGCCTAGCTGTCCACCTCCATGAAAATGAATATGCAGATAATCTGCCCGCTTCAAATGAGCCCTCCTTTGTATCATTTATCAGCGGCTGCTACTTGTGCATCAGGACATCTATGATGGATAAAACCGGTTTTCTGAATGAAAAGTTCTTCCTTTACCACGAGGATATTGAGTTCAGCGCTCGCGCGGTCAGAAACGGACTGAAGCTTCTCTACGTCCCGCTCTCAGTTATCTACCATAAATGCAGAGGTGAAAGAAAACTCAGGGAAAAGACTCTTTATTATGCCGTAAGAAACAGGAATCTGCTCATTGATATGTGCTTCCCGTTTATTGCGAAGATCTATTTCTTTTTTGTTATCAGAACAAAAATGCTTATTTGGTTTTTCAGGGATAAAAAACTCTTCCGCGCTGCACAGGCAGGCCTCCAGGATTACAAAAATGATTCGTTCGGACAGGTGAGGATTTAATACTATGACACCTACACTCTCAATAATAATAGTCAACTACAATTCCAGAAGCGTGCTGCTGGACTGCCTGGATTCCCTGCTCGAAAGCCGGTACTGTTTTCCTTACGAGGTATTTGTCGTAGACAATGCCTCCTCGGAAAATATAAACGATCTTGAGGAAAAATATAACCAATTCAGATTCATTTTTAACAAAAACAATCTCGGCTTTGCGGCTGCTAATAATATTGGCATTAAACTGGCAAAGGGGGAGTTCATACTGCTCCTGAACCCCGATACCATCGTCAATAAGGATTCTTTTCAGCCTATGATTAACTACCTCAGGAACAATCCTGAAACCGGTATTGTGGGCTGCAAAATCTTTAACGCCGAAGGGGGTATTGAACGTTCAACACACTCTTTCCCGTCTTTAATGAAAGAGTTCGTCCATGCAAACGAGTTTCTTAAAGCCTTGATGAGCTACGACAGCTTTTTCGGTAATCTGTTAAAAAAGAAATCCCGGATGAAAGCATTCGACAGCTACTGGGATCACGACTCCGAAAGGGAAGTGGACCACGTTACAGGCGCCTGCATGATGGTAAGGCGTGAGGCTATTGAAAAAGCCGGGCTTCTCGATGAGGCTTTCTTCCTTTATAACGAGGAGGTTGAGTGGAGCCTCAGAATCAAAAAAGCGGGCTTTAAGTCTATTTTTCTGCCCGATTCCACCATTATTCACCTCTTCGGCCATTCAACCGGCCAGAGGGTACAAAAGCAGAAGGTTAATCGTTTACTTGTTGAAAGATACCGCGGAATGCTATATTTTTTCGGCAAGCATTTTGGCTTTTTGAAACAGATGCTCCTTAGAGCCATAGTATTCGAGGGATTTGCTTTGCGTTTGTTATTCAATTATATTAAGACATTACGTCCCTCATTGAAGAACAGAACTTCGGTTTTGGAAGAAAATAAATATTATAAACAAATCATAAAATTGGCGTTTATGCGCTGTTATGACTGGAGGAAGACTGAATGAATATAGCTTTTCTAAATCCGCCCTTTCATCCTAAATATTCCCGCGGCTCCCGCAGTCCTGCCGTTACTAAAAGCGGTACCGTCTATTACCCCATTTGGCTGGCACTGGCGGCGGGGATGGCAGAGAAAAACGGGCATAATATCACCCTGATTGATTCTCCTGCCGAGCTCCTTTCGGCAGACGAGACAATTGAAAGACTTAAAGCATTTAAGCCCGGTCTGGCGGTAATTGAAACCAGCACCGGCAGCATCACTAACGACATTAGTTTTTCGGGAAAACTCAAGGAAGCCTTCCCGGGCCTTTTTATCTGCCTTGTTGGTAACCATGTTACTGCTCTTCATTATGAAGTGGTTTCCGAAAACCCAAAAATTGATGCTGTAGCCCGAAAGGAATACGAAGAAACAGTCTCTGAACTGGCAAGGGCTCTTGATGAAGGTACGCCCCTTGATGGGATTAAAGCCCTGACCTGGAGAAAAGACGGGCAGACACTGACGAATGAACCCCGCCCGGACAATATGGACCTCGACAGTATGCCTTTTGCAAGTCAGGTCTTTAAGCGCTTCTGCAGCCCTCATAACTATTTCTTCTCTGCAGGCAGGTTCCCGCAGATGATGGTCTATACAGGACGCGGCTGCCCCTATCTCTGCTCCTACTGCGTTTATCCGCAGAACTTCTACGGGCATAATTACCGGCACCGCTCACCGGAGAACATTGCGGCAGAGTTCCGCTACATTGAAGAAAATTTCCCGGACGTTGTTGAGGTTACCATTGAGGACGATACATTTACGGTTTATAAAAAACATACTATCGAAGTCTGTAAACTCCTCATTGCACAGAAAAACCACCTTACATGGACTTGCAACGTAAGAGCAGACTTGGATGAGGAAACGATGCGCTGGATGAAAAAAGCCGGCTGCCGCCTTATTATTATCGGCTTTGAAAGCGGATCAAATGAGATCCTGAAACTCATGAAAAAAGGCCTGAGAACAGAGCAGTTCAAGGCCGCTCAGAATGCCAAAAAAGTCGGACTTTTGGTGCATGCATGCTATATGATGGGTAACCGCGGCGAAACACTGTCTACTATGAAAGAGACTCTGGAACTGGCAAAGAAAATGAATACCGATACGGCTCAGTTCTTCCCTCTAATGATATATCCTGGTACAGAAGCATATGAATGGGCAAAAAAGGAAGGCCTTATCAATGCCAAATCCTTTGACGAATGGCTTACGCCCGAAGGCCTGCATAATACCGTCGTGCGTACTCATGATCTTTCAGGACAGGAAATTGTGGACTTCTGCAATTACGCCAGACGCGAATACTACCTCAGACCAGCTTACTTTGCAATGAAGCTGAAGAATATTGTAACAAATCCTGCCGAACTTAGAAGAACAGTTAAGGCGTTCCTGACTTTCTATAAATATCTCTTTAATAAGAATAATAAGGAGAACAAAAAGAAGTTTGAGCGCAAGCTGGCAGAGATTTCAACCGGCAGCAGCAGCCCTCTGGGTGCAAGCTCAGCCTCTGGTGAAGGAGAAAAAAAAGAGGAAATGACGGCACAAAGATAAATTTCTAGAATGTTTCCCTGCGGTAGATTTTATTCTGATTGAATGATTACCTCCTTCTCTTTTAGGGAGAGGGAGGTAAAATGTTTTTCTTTCCTGTATATCCCAAAAACTAAAAAAACCTGCAACGCCACTAATATTATAAATTAATATTTGTTATATTTTATAGCCAAAATATTATCAATAAATGTAAAATATGCTTTCAGACTTAATAGTGGTTATTCTATTTATATTTCTAATATTTATTTCAATCCATTCTTATATCTTATATCCGGTCATAATTAACATTATTGCCCGGCTTAAGGGAAAGAATCCGGAAGAAAATTCATATTACCCGGAAGTCTCAATACTATGCTCAGCTTATAATGAAGAAAAGGTAATTGAAAATAGGATTAAGAACATTCTTTCCCTGGATTATGACCTTAGTAAAATTGAGATGCTGATCGGCTCCGACTGCTCAAGCGACAGGACAAATGAGATGCTCCTGGAACTGCAGAGAAATCATCCCTGGCTGAAGGTCCATATTTTCTCCCAAAGACGCGGCAAAGCTGCCGTAATAAACGACCTGGTTAAACTAGCACGGCATGAAATCCTCGTTTTTACCGACGCAAATACCGAATTCGACAGAAATTCCCTTAAACTTCTGCTGGAAGATTTTTACGCCACTGAAATAGGCGGCGTAAGCGGAAGACTAATACTGTTAGAACCTGAGGCCAATAGAAGTGAAAGCGTAGAGGAGAAAAAGTACTGGGAATATGAAACTCTGATTAAAAGAGCTGAAGGCAGATGCGGCATCCTAATCGGTGCTAACGGCGGCATTTTTGCAATAAGAAAAAAGCTCTTCAGGGAAATTCCTACAAAAAAAGCCGTTACTGACGACTTCTTTATATCTCTCAGCGTACTGGAGAAAGACTACAGGTTCATCTACCGCTATGATGCATTTGCCTTTGAGGAAGTAGGCCGCAGCGTCAGCCTGGAGGTAAAAAGAAAGATCCGCTTTGCATCTACAAATTTTCAGACGATGTTTTTCTTCAGGAAGCTTCTTTTTAACAAAAACATCCTTGTGTCCTATGCTTTCTGGTCGCATAAAATTACAAGGTGGTTTTTACCTTTTATATTGATAATCACATTCTTACTCAATATTTTGATTCTCGGAAATGGCGGCTTTTTTGTGGCCGCTTTTGCTGCACAACTATTGTTTTACGCTGCCGCATTATTTGGCTATATACTTTCTCTCTTTAAGATCAGAATGACAGCCTTTTCGCTTCCGTACTTTTTTGTGGTGGCTAATATGGCTCTGCTTCTGGGGTTTTTCCGGTTTATGTCGGGAAAGCATTCAATTATTTGGCAATCGACTCCTAGGTAATTACTTGAACAGAAAACTAGAAAAAATATTAGTATTAACGGTTGACTTTATTGCTATCAATTTAGTCTGGACTCTTTTCTATCTGCTGAGGGTGGAATCCGGTTTATTCAGCCTTTTCTCTGAACCTGAGTTCCTCCTTCCTATGTTTGTAGTCTATCTCTACTGGTTTTTTGTGTTCATATTCGTGGGAATGTACCGCACGTGGTTTGCTCTTTCTCGCTTTGATGAGCTTTCCACGCTGTTTAAAACGTCATTTGTTGCAATCTTTATTCTCTTCTTTGTAATCTTCCTCGATGATTATATGCACGGCGAAGCCTCCAATAACAGAATACTGATCTTCATTTACTGGGGAGTCTTTTTCATTATTGTCAGCTTCGGAAGGCTTTTTGTTAGAAGCTTTCAGAGAAACCTGCTCATTAAGGGCTTCGGCAGGAGAAACACACTTATCGTCGGCTTTAATCCTAAAGCTTTTGATATGCTGGACAGGATTGAACGCTACAGGGCGTTGGGACTGGACGTTAAGGGGTTCATAGCCGTTTATGACGAAAATATCGGTAAGGAATATAAAGGAATTAAAGTTTTGGATAATTATCAGAATATTGAAAAAGCAATTGATGAAACAGACACAAGGGAAGTAATAATTGCTCTCGATAAGCACCACGAAGATGCAATGATTGGTGTTATAGCAAAGTGCGATCCCAAAAATGTGGGCCTGAAGATTGTACCCGACCTTTATGAAATTATAAGCGGTCAGGCAAGAACAACCCATATCTACGGATTTCCGCTTATCGACATTATGCCGGAGCTGATGCCGGAATGGGAAAAAAAAGTAAAACGCCTAATGGATATTTCCATTTCTTTGATTATTTTATTAATTTCTCTTCCGGTTACGTTAATTATTTCTGTTTTAATAAAACTCGACAGCCCGGGTACCGTGCTCTACAAGCAAAAGCGTTCAGGACTTAACGGTAAAGAATTTGATATCTATAAATTCCGCTCAATGAGAAACGACGCCGAGAAATCTACAGGCCCGGTCTGGTCGCAGAAAAACGATCCCAGAATTACGCGTGTGGGAAAATTTATACGCAAGGTCAGAATTGATGAAATACCCCAAATGATAAACGTCTTAAAAGGGGAGATGAGTCTCGTAGGTCCCAGACCAGAGAGGCCGTTTTTCGTCGAAAAACTCTCGCAGGAGATACCCCTTTATAAGAAAAGGCTTAAGGTACGCCCGGGCGTTACGGGCTGGGCTCAGGTTAAGCATAAGTACGACGAGACAATTGAGGACGTGAAGACTA
The DNA here is from genome assembly GCA_025612375.1 of Ignavibacteria bacterium. Lineage (NCBI taxonomy): Bacteria > Pseudomonadati > Ignavibacteriota > Ignavibacteria > Ignavibacteria bacterium. The sequence continues at coordinate 118,935 of JAAXKN010000003.1, read as the reverse complement.
AACTGCGCTACGACCTGTTTTATATTGAAAATATGTCGCTCCGCATGGACTTTAAGATCCTTTTCAGAACAGTATTTGTGGTCCTTTTTGGTAAAGGACATTATGAATAAAAATGGAGCTAAAATGAAAATCAATATGGTGGATTTGAAGAAGCAGTATGCTTCTATTAAAAATGAAATAGATGCAGAAATTATGGACGTGGTGGAATCTACTCAGTTCATCATGGGTAAGAAGGTAAGTGACTTTGAGAACGGATGCGCAGCTTATCTCGGCGTAAAACACGCAATCGCATGCGCCAGCGGAACAGACGCCCTCCAGATTGCCATGATGGCTCTGGATATTAAACCAGGTGATGAAGTTATCACAACACCTTTTACTTTTGTCGCCACGGCTGAAACTATCGCTCTTCTTGGCGCAGTGCCGGTCTATGTCGATATCCTGAACGATACCTATAATATCGATCCTTCGAAAATTGAAGCCGCTATTACACCAAGAACAAAGGCTATTATTCCTGTCCACCTTTACGGACAGGCAGCAGACTTGGACCCCATACTTGAAATTGCAAGAAAGCACAACCTTTATGTAATTGAAGATGCCGCACAGGCATTTGGAACTGAATACAAGGGAAAGAAAGTCGGAACAATTGGAACTATAGGAGCAACCAGCTTCTTCCCCAGCAAGAACCTTGGAGCTTATGGCGATGCCGGAATGGTCTTTACACAGGATGACTCTTTGGGTGAAAAAATCCGCATGATTGCTGCCCACGGCTCAAAGGAACGTTATGTTCACGAACTCCTGGGCCTGAATTCCAGAATGGATGCCCTGCAGGCAGCTGTTCTGAATGTAAAACTGAAATATATAGATCGGTGGAACGAGGCAAGAGCCAACAACGCCAGCCTTTACAGGGAAAAACTTCAGCAGGCAGATGTTGTAACTCCTTTTAAGGCAGACTTCTCTACTCATATCTATCACCAGTTCTCTATAAGGGTTAAAGACAGAAAAGGACTTCAGGAATTCTTGTCATCCAAGGGTATACCTACTGCAGTCCATTATCCTATTCCTCTTCACCAGCAGCCGGCATTCGTTGATGAGTCAAAAACTTATCACCTGCCCGTAGCTGAAACTGTAGCGCGTGAGATCATCTCACTGCCGATGTATCCTGAACTTACTTTAGAAGAAATAGAATATATAGCAAACGCCATAACTGAATTCACGGGGAAGAAATAAGCTTTATGGATGGAAAATCAATCGTTATAATTCCGACTTACAATGAGCTGGAGAACATCAGCGTACTTATACCGGACCTGATGGACCGGTATCCTCATCTTGATATTCTTATCGTTGACGATAACTCTCCCGACGGAACGGCAGGTTACGTGAAAAAAATGCAGGAAAATAACGGTTGTATTAAACTTATTGAACGCTCCGGAAAAATGGGCTTGGGAACTGCTTATGTAGCCGGTTTCAGGTTTATGCTTGAAAACGGCTACGACTATGCCATACAGATGGATGCCGATTATTCACACGACCCGAAGGAAATTGGAAATTTCTTCCGCGAGATCAGGAATTGTGACCTCGTTATCGGCAGCCGCTATATTACCGGAGTCAATGTGGTTAACTGGCCTATGCGCAGGCTCCTGCTCAGCTACTTCGCAAGCTATTATACCAGGTTTATTACAGGTATTCCGGTTGCTGACTGTACAGGGGGATTCAAGATGTTCAGGCGCAAAGTGCTTGAAACCATTAACCTCCAGGATATCAGAAGTAACGGTTATTCCTTTCAGATTGAAATGAACTATAAGGCCTGGAAGGCAGGCTTCAAAATAAAGGAGATTCCCATTATCTTTATCGACCGCGTTAAGGGCCGCTCGAAGATGAATAAGAAAATCGTGCGCGAAGCCGTCCTTATGGTCTGGAAACTCAGATTTAAAAGTATTTTTGGCAGATTATAATTACAATAATGATAGACCTATCTGTAATTATCGTAAATTTTAACGTCAAAGAGTTCCTGCAGAACCTCCTGGGTTCTATTCAAAAGAGTACCGGAAATATTTCAACAGAAGTTATTGTTATTGACAACGCTTCCGATGACGGAAGCGTTGAAATTTTACGCGAAAAATTCCCCTGGGTCAAACTCATTGCAAGTGAAAAGAACCTCGGATTTGGACGTGCAAACAACCTGGGACTTGAAATCTCACAGGGTAAATATATACTCTTATTAAATCCCGACACAATCGTCCAGGAAGATACATTCCAGAAGCTCATCTCTTTTTTCGAAAAAACTCCCGATGCAGGGCTTGCCGGCTGCAAGGTCCTTAATTCCGACGGCACGCTGCAGCTTGCGTGCAGAAGAGGCTTCCCGGGTCCCTGGACTTCTTTTACAAAAGTTACCGGCCTTAGCAAACTCTTCCCCAAAAGCCGCCTTTTTGCCAGGTACAACATGACCTACCTTAGTGAAAACGAAACCTACGAGGTTGATGCAATCTCTGGCGCTTTTATGATGTTGAAGCGCGAGGTCTATGAAAAGGTCGGCGGCTTCGACTGCCAGTTCTTTATGTACGGCGAGGACCTGGACCTTTGCTATAGGATCCAGAAGGCGGGCTATAAGGTTTACTATGTCCATGATACGCAGATAATCCATTATAAGGGGGAAAGCACAAAAAGAAGCAGCCTGGATGAAACCAGAGTATTCTATGAGGCCATGCACCTTTTTGTAAAGAAGCATTTTTCATCTTCCTTTATGGTGGAAATAATTCTGCGCTTTGCAATTATTATACGGCAGCTTTTTGCTTCCTTGAATGTCTATAGGCTGGTGGCTCTGGCTCTCGTTTTCGACTTCCTGTTTTTCGACCTCTCACTTTTTGCTGCGGCGCATTTGTATCAGTCACCCCACTGGCACGGCTTTCCTCAGGATACAATACTTGGCATCTATACAATCCCGGCTCTGATCCAGATATTAATTGCATCCATGACCGGGGCTTACAAAAAGGACTCAATTTCTGTCCTGCGCGTACTCTATTCAATTGTGCTTGGTTTTTTTATCCTGTCTTCTGTTACTTTCTTCTTTAAACAGTATGCATACAGCCGCGCTGTTGTTCTGTCTACCTATGCAATCCTTTTATTCATGCTGCCGGCCTGGCGCATTATTTTCAAGCTCGGCTTTAAGCTTGGACTTAAAGAGGAGATCTATAAAACCAGAACACTCATCGTCGGCACCGACCGCCACTCTGTCGACTTGGCTAAGAAACTTAAAAGCAAACTGACGAGCATTCAGAAAATTGCCGGCCTGATCGGCTTGAACAGAAAACAGGTGGGGGAGAAGATAGAGGGGATGGATGTCCTCGGAAGCATTGATAATATTAAAAAGATTATAAAAGAAAAGAAAATAACCGAAGTCATCTTTGCCTCCGGCGAAATGTCTTATAACCAGATGCTCGCCGTGGTTTCAGAATGCCAGGGGGAGAACGTGGACTTTAAGGTTGCCGGAAGCGAACTGGATTACCTCGTCGGCAAATCCTCCATTACAATGCTCGATGAGATCCCGCTGCTCGAGATTTTTTATAATATTTCCACTTTGACAAGCAAAGTAACCAAAAGAATTTTTGACTTCGTACTCGCAATTCCGGCTTTGATCTTTATTTATCCTTTCATATATTCGTTCCGGAAAATCGGACCTAATAGCAGCGATTTCTCGAGATTCGTTCTGGGGCTGCCTGAGGTCCTATCGGGCAAAAAATCCATCGTCGGACCCTTCAGGCAAAGAACTGATACGGATCTTTACCTTGGCCGAAGCGGCCTTACCGGCCTCTGGTACACAGAGGGCTTGGACAACACGGACCGCGACGAATCAATAAAACTTGATATATTTTATGCCAGAAATCAAAATATCTGGCTGGACCTGGAGATTTTGGGCAAAACTTTTAGTAAAATGTTTAGTGGTATGGAGAACTAATGGCTAAAGCAGTATTGGATTTTGAAAAACCAATCTTTGAACTTGAAAGTAAAATAAACGAGATGCGGCAGTATCAGGGTAAACTTGATATTGCGGATGAGATAACTAAGCTTGAAAGAAAGGTCAGAAAGTTGAAAGAAAGCGTTTATGGCGATTTGACTCGGTGGCAGAAGGTCCAGCTGGCCAGGCATCCCGAACGCCCTTTTACACTGGATTATATTTACCTGATGGCAAACGATTTTATTGAGCTCCATGGCGACCGCCAGTGTAAGGATGATAAATCAATCGTTGGCGGATTTGCTAAGATAGATGAACATAAAGTGATGATAATAGGGCACCAGAAGGGGCGGGATACAAAAAGTAACGTATACAGGAACTTTGGAATGCCGAACCCCGAAGGTTACCGCAAGGCTCTGCGCCTGATGAAACTTGCAGAAAAATTTAACCGGCCTGTAATTACAATGCTCGATACGCCGGGGGCCTACCCGGGCCTTGAGGCTGAACAGCGGGGACAGGCCGAGGCTATTGCCCGCAACCTCCTTGAAATGAGCCGCCTCAGAGTCCCAATTATTGTTGTCATTATTGGCGAGGGAGCCAGCGGTGGCGCCCTTGGAATTGGTGTGGGCGACAGAATACTTATGCTCGAGAACTGCTGGTACTCTGTAATCAGCCCTGAATCGTGCTCAAGCATCCTCTGGAAAAGCTGGGACTTTAAAGAACAGGCCGCCGAGGCTCTTAGGCTTACTGCCCCTGACCTCCTTCAGCAGAAAATAATCGACAGGATCATTCCTGAACCCCTGGGAGGCGCCCATACCAACCATGAGCTCGCGGCAAAAAATCTTAAGGCTGCCATAATAGAAGAGCTTACACAGCTTCTGAAGCTTAAAACTGAAAAGCTCCTTGACTACAGATTTGCCAAGTTTGCTAAAATGGGCGTATGGCACGAATAACGTTATTATTGAATATTTTGAAAATTAAATGAAAATCATCTAATGCTGTTAAATAAAACTTATATAAGGGTGCGTTATGCCGATACAGACAAAATGCAGTTCGTCTATAACGGCAAATATCTGGAGTATTTTGAGGTAGGAAGAACAGAACTTTTGAGGGCCATCGGCCTTCCTTATAGTTCAATTGAATCACTCGGCTTTCAGCTCCCGGTGCTTGAGTCTTTTATCAGGTACAAAAATCCCGGCCGCTACGACGACCTCCTTGAAGTGGAAGCCTGCGTAAAGGAAATACCCAGGCCCAAGATCCATATTGATTACATCGTACGCAGAAGTCAGACCGGAGAGGTGCTGGCAGAAGGATACACCGAACATATCTTCATGAAGGAAGATACCAAAAAAGCCGTACGGCCCCCTCAGTTTTATATTGATGCCCTTTTGCCCCATATGACGGAAGTTGAAGAAAAATGAGGAATAATAATTCTATGAATCTGCAGTCTGAAATAGACAAAATAATAAGAAGAGCATTTGATGAAGATGTTGCCTCCGGCGATATTACAACAATTGCAACGGTACCTGAAAATGTTCAGGGTAAAGCCGCCTTTCTGGTTAAAGATGAAGGCATTATTGCAGGACTTGACGTTACCGAAAGAGTATTCCATCTTCTGAATCCCGGACTTATCTTTATCCCATATACAACTAACGGATCAAAGGTCAGTCAGGGACAGATTATTGCCGAAGTAAAAGGGAGCGCCTCTTCAATCCTTACTTCCGAAAGAACAGCTCTTAACTTCCTTCAGAGAATGAGCGGCATTGCAACTCTTGCAGGACGCTTTTCTGAACTGGTAAAGGGCACAAAAGCCCAGATAATAGATACAAGAAAAACTGTTCCGGGCCTTAGGATGCTTGACAAGCTGGCTGTAGTTCAGGGCGGCTGCAGGAACCACCGCCAGGGGCTTTTTGATATGTTTCTGATTAAAGATAACCATATCGCGGCCTCTGGATCAATTACCAGGGCAGTGGAAGCCTGCAGGGAATATATGAAAAAAAATAACTTTAGCTCTAAAATAGAAGTTGAAGTTACCACAATTGAACAGACTAAAGAAGCTCTGAATTCTAAGGCCGATATAATCATGCTGGACAACTTCGACGTCAGGCTTATGAAAGAGGCAGTAGCTTTAATCAACGGCCAGGCTCTCGTTGAGGCCTCAGGCGGCGTAAACTTAAACACCGTACGCCCAATTGCCGAGACAGGAGTGGATTTTATATCCGTAGGCGCGCTGACACACAGCGTTAAGGCAATGGATATTTCACTGAATTTAATAATGAATGCCTGAGAAATTAGAGCGGGTGAGAATAGTGTTTTCCGCCTTTTACTAAGTTTGCAGGAGATAGATTGTTTTTGAGTAAGACGACATTATGAGAGAGAAATTTAAAGAACTGACAAAAGATACAGCTGTTTATGGCATTAGCACTATTCTTAGCAGGTTTTTAACCTTTATTCTGGTCCCTTTTTATTCCCACGTCCTGGGTAAGGCTGAAAACGGTATAGTAGGCTATATTTACGCCTATATTGCATTCCTGAATATCATATATCTTTATGGGATGGATTCTGCTTACCTTAAGTACGCCTCTTTAAATAAAGATGAAAAAAATAAAAAAAGCGTATTCTCCACGCCTTATATTTTTGTAACCATTACATCGGTTGTTATTTCTCTTCTTATCATTATTTTCAGACCGCAGGTAAATGCAGCCATGGATATACCTCAGGACAGGTGGGATATATCATATTACTTTACCTTTATCCTGTTTTTTGACGCACTTGCGGTAATTCCTTTTGCGCACCTCAGGCTCCTCCGTAAGGCAAGGAAGTTCGCACTGATTAAAACTATCAATATTATAGTTAACGTGGCACTGAACATCATACTTATCCGCGGCTTTAAGATGGGAATGATGGCTGTTTTCATCAGTAACCTTGTGGCTTCAGTGCTTACACTCATCCTGCTTGTGCCTGAGATAATGAAGAACCTTGAAATAAGAATTAATAAAGAACTCCTAAAAAAGATGCTCAGATTCGGGCTGCCGTACCTTCCGGCAAGCCTTGCATCAATGGTAATACAGGTAATTGACCGCCCGATCCTTCTTATGATGACTGATGAAAGCACTGTCGGCGTCTACCAGATAAATTACAAACTGGGCATTTTCATGATGCTCTTCGTCTCAATGTTCCAGTACGCATGGCAGCCGTTTTTCCTCCATAATGCCAAAGAGAAAAATGCAAAAGAGCTCTTTGCAAAAGTTCTTACTTATTTCGTCCTTGCCGGCAGCGCTGTGCTGGTGGTTCTTTCACTTTTCATAGACGATCTTATCCGTGTCCGCATTATGGGCTTTACCCTCATTGGGGCGGCTTACTGGAGCGGCGCCAATATTATACCGATTGTACTTTTAGGATATCTTTTTAACGGCATATATGTGAATTTTACGGCGGGAATTTTTATTGAGGAAAAAACAAAATATCTGCCATATATTACGGGGCTCGGCGCCCTGGTTAACGTAGGCGTGAACTACACACTTATTCCTCACTTCGGAATAATGGGAGCCGCTTCAGCTACACTGGCAAGCTACGTGGTTATGGCCATTGCCTTATTTATAGTCGTGCAGAAATTCTATAAAATTGATTATGAATACGGTAAACTCTTCAAAATATTGCTTTCAGTGCTTATTCCTGCAATAGTCTATTATGCCGTTCCAATCCATTCCATATTGTTCAGGTTTGCGGCCCTGATCCTTTTTATCGTCCTCCTGTTTTTGCTTAAAATAATAAACAAGGATGAGGTAAAGGCTCTCAAAAAGACTTTCCTGCCTCAAAGGCGTGTGGCCGGTGCATAGCGTTGATGCATGGGTAATTTTGCCTTGCTTAGTAATTAATAAATAATAATCAAGTTGATTTTGCCCAAAGTTGACATTAAATTCTTATAGCTCTTTACGATTAGTTTTAGAAAAGTACTTCGTCCGGCTTAAGCGATCAAATTCCAATTCGTCCGCCCGGGATCTTATTAAATTACTGGCTTACAATGAGTGAAAATATAATACTAAAAATCAAAAGAATTTCAGACGAATTCTCCAACCTGCCCCTGCCGCAGTATGCAACCAGGGGAAGTGCAGGGCTGGACCTTTGTGCTGCTTTGAAAGAACCCTATGTAATTAAAAAAGGGGCAATTGCACTTATACCGACGAATCTTTCTGTCGAAATTCCTCATGGCTATGAACTCCAGGTCCGCCCGAGAAGCGGACTGGCAATTAAGCACGGAATAGGCGTCCTGAATTCCCCAGGAACCATAGATTCTGACTACAGGGGAGAAATTAAAGTTATACTTATTAACTTCGGCGGGGCGGACTTTACCATTAATTGCGGTGACAGGATTGCACAGATGGTCCTGTCAAAAGTTTATACCGCTGAGCTAATGGAGACCGACAGCCTTTCTGAAAGTAAAAGAGGACAGGGCGGCTTCGGTCATACAGGCCTGGAAAGCAGGTAAGAGTCAGGTTAATTATGGCAGAGTTTATACATTTACATAATCATACACATTACAGCCTTCAGGATGGCGCCTGCACGGTCTACGACCTGGTAAAGGCGGCTAAAAAGAACAACATGCCGGCTGTGGCCCTGACGGACCACGGTGTTATGTTCGGCATCTCCGAGTTTCACCGCGTCGCAAAGAAAGAGGGGATTAAACCGATTTCGGGCATGGAAGCCTACGTTGTGGCAGAAGGCAGCCGCTACGATAAGGGTAAAGGTGATGACTCTAACGGGAAAAAACGTACAAGAAATTATCATCACCTGGTCCTGCTGGCAAAAAATAAAACCGGATATAAAAACCTTTCTAAGCTTTCCACTTACGGCTACACACAGGGCTTCTACTACAGACCCAGAATTGACCTCGAGCTCTTGCGCGAGTACGGAGAAGGCCTCATTGCACTTTCTGCCTGCGCGGGCGGAATCGTTTCGGTCCACCTGGTCAACAACGACTACGAAAAGGCACGCCGGACTGCAGTGACTTATAAGGAAATTTTCGGCGACGACTTCTACCTCGAAATCCAGGACCACAAAATGGAAGTCGAAAAGAATATCCTCGCCGGCATGCCAAAGCTTTCCAAAGAGCTCGGAATCAAGCTTGTTGCAACAAACGACTGCCATTATATAGAAAAAGACCATGCCATTGCGCATAACATCCTCCTTTTGCTTGGCGATAAAAGCGGCACTGCCGATTACCATCATCTCCGCTACGAGACTGACCAGATCTATTTCAAGAGCGCCGATGAAATGGCAAATCTTTTTAAGGGCTATGAGGGTGCAGTTGAAAACACGCTTGAAATTGCAGATAAAGTGGATTTCGCCCTTGAGTTCGAAGGACACCTGTATCCGAAATTCCCGATCCCTCCGGAGTCAGGGGCAGAAACTCTCGATGAATATTTTGAACAGATTGCCCGCGAGGGCCTATATAAACGCTTCAAAAATGTGACGCCGGAACTTGAGGACCGCTTTAACTACGAGATCGATACCATTAAATCGATGGGCTTCTCAGGCTACTTCCTCATCGTTCAGGATTATATTAATGCCGCAAAAAGCAGGGGGATACCAGTGGGCCCTGGCCGCGGAAGCGCCGCCGGAAGCCTCGTTGCGTATGCCGTCGGCATTACAAACGTCGACCCTTTTGAATTTGACCTCCTGTTTGAACGATTCTTGAACCCGGCCAGAAAGTCCATGCCTGATA